>DATCQX010000382.1:0-3572 GCA_036569285.1 Streptomyces sp. | reverse complement strand
CGCCCGGCATCTGCAAAGCCGCAGGTCGGCGCTGGTGTGCGTGACGCACGACCGGTGGTTCCTGGACCAGGTGTGCACGCGGATGTGGGACGTCCAGCGCGGCGCCGTCCACGAGTACGAGGGCGGCTACTCGGACTACGTCTTCGCGCGCGCCGAGCGGGAGCGGATCGCCGCGACCGAGGAGGTCAAGCGGCAGAACCTGGTCCGCAAGGAGCTGGCGTGGCTGCGGCGCGGGGCGCCCGCGCGGACGTCCAAGCCGCGGTTCCGGATCGAGGCGGCCAACGCGCTCATCGAGGACGTCCCGCCGCCGCGCGACACCAGCGAGCTGATGAAGTTCGCGTCGTCGCGGCTCGGGAAGACGGTGTTCGACCTGGAGGACGTCACCGTCCAGGCGGGCCCCAAGACGCTGATGAAGCACATCACCTGGCAGCTCGGACCCGGCGACCGCATCGGCCTCGTGGGCGTCAACGGCGCCGGGAAGACGTCGCTGCTGCGGGCCCTCGCACAGGCGTGGCGCACCGAGGGGGAGGCGCAGCCCGCCGCCGGGCGGGTCGTCGTCGGCAAGACCGTCAAACTCGCCTACCTCTCCCAGGACGTCACCGAACTCCCGCCCGCGCTGCGGGTGTTGGAGGCGGTCCAGCAGGTGCGCGAGCGCGTCGACCTCGGCAAGGGGCGCGAGATGACCGCCGGGCAGCTGTGCGAGACGTTCGGCTTCAACAAGGAGAAGCAGTGGACGCCCGTCGGGGATCTGTCGGGTGGTGAGCGGCGGCGGCTGCAGTTGCTGCGGCTGCTGATGGACGAGCCCAACGTCCTCTTCCTCGACGAGCCCACCAACGACCTCGACATCGAGACCCTCACGCAGCTGGAGGACCTGCTCGACGGGTGGCCCGGGTCGATGGTCGTCATCTCCCACGACCGGTTCTTCGTGGAGCGGACGACGGACCGGGTGTTCGCGTTGCTGGGTGACGCGAGCTTGCGGATGCTGCCGCGTGGCATCGACGAGTACCTGGAGCGGCGGGCGCGGATGGAGGAGACGGCGGCTGCGGCGGTTCCGGTGCCGCCGAAGGCCGCCGGGGCGTCCTCCGAGAAGAGCGCCGCCGATCAGCGTGCCGCGAAGAAGGAACTCCAGAAGATCGAGCGGCAGTTGGACAAGGTCACGGAGAAAGAGACCAAGCTGCATGCCCAGATCGCCGAGAACGCGACCGACTTCGCGAAGGTCGCCGAACTCGACGCCCAGTTGCGGGCGTTGGGCGGGGAGCGGGAAGAGCTGGAGATGCGGTGGCTGGAGCTCGCCGAGGACGCGTGAGGTGCGGGCACGCCCCGTGAAGGGGGCGTGAAGACGCGTAACGGAGGCATCACGGCCCGGTCCGCCCTTGGGTACAGGGGTGGATTTGGGCCGTTCTGTCATGTTGGAGCAGTGATAGAAAGGGCCGTCTGATACGTCTCGGCCCGGGTGGCCGAAAAGCAGTGAGCGACATGGGGGACAGGTCGATGGCTCAGCCGCCGCCGAGTGATGGGTACGGGAATCCGCCGGAGGGCGGGTTCGGTCCGGCGCAGGGTGCTCCGCAGGGGCAGGGCGCGCACGGGCAGGGGCCGTACGGTGCTCCCCAGCCGGGCCCCTACGGGGCCGGCCCTTACGGGTCGCCGCCCCCGCAGCCGCCCGCCCAGTCCCCGCTGCCCCCTCAGGGCTACGGGTATCCCCAGGCCGGCCCTTACGGGTCCCAGCCTCCCGGCCCCTACGCCGCTCAGCCCTCCGGCCCTTACGCCGCCCAGCCCCCGGGCCCTTACGGGAACCCCCCTCAGGGCTACGGGTACCCCCCACAGCAGCCCCCCGGCACCCCCGGCCCCACCCGCTCCAAGAAACCCGCCCTCGTGATCGGCGCCGCAGCCGCCGCCCTCCTCGCGATCGGCGGAACCGTGTACGCGGTCAGCGCAGGCGGCGGCGACGACAAGAAGCCGGTGGCCCACGAGAGCACCGGCCCCTCGGCGTCGGCCCCCGCCTCCGACGACCCCGCCAACCCCGGTGACGGCAGCGGCGACGGCAAGACGGAGAGCGCCGACCTCAACGCGGGCCGCAAGGCGGGCGAGGCCAAGGTGCTCTGGTACAAGGAGGCCCCGGACACCCCGGCCGACGGCGCCGACGCGCCCGCCATGTGGTTCACGGGCCCCGTCACGGTGAAAGCCGCCTACAAGCAGCTCCTCGCGTACAAGTCCGCCGACGGGACGCCCGCGTGGCCGGCGGTCACCCTGCCGCAGAAGATCTGCGCGGCGTCCCGGCAGCAGACCGCCGACGGGAAGGTCGTCGTCGCCTACATGAGCGGCGTCAGCAGCCGGGCCGAGTGCAACCAGCTCCAGCAGATCGATCTGAAGACCGGCGCCAAGGGGTGGACCGCCAAGGTCCCCGACGGGAAGCTCTTCGACAGCGCCAACAGGATCAGCCTCTCCCTCGCCGGAAACACGCTGATGGTCGCGCGCTCGCAGTCCGGGATCGCCTACGACGTCCGGACCGGCAAGTCCCTTTACGAGAAGGAGAAGTACGGCAACGCCTGCTTCCCGTCCGCGTTCGCGTCGTCCGCCAACCGGCTGATCTCCGTGGCCTCCTGTGACGCCCTCGGCGCCAACGAGCACACCGAGATCCAGGAGTTGAACCCCGCGACCGGCGCCGTGAAGTGGACCCGGCCGCTGGGCAAGGGGTGGGAGGTCGAACGGACCTTCTCCGTCGACCCGTTGGTCGTCTACAGCACGCAGGACGACAAGAACCTCATGAACATCGCCGCGTTCGCGGCGGACGGCAAGGTGCGTTCACAGGTCGGCTTCGACCTGAAGGTCGGCACCGAGTGCGGCTGGGGGCTCCTCCACGAGGACCTGATGGGGTGCGAGGGGACGGCGGCCGACGCCAACACCCTTTACCTGCCGACGGATTCGGGCTCCGGCCCCAACGAGATCGTCGCCGTCGACCTCGCCACGGGCAAGGAGAAGTGGCGCGTGAAGTCCCCCGGTGAGCGCTCGATGCTGCCGGTCCGCCTGGACGGCTCGCGGCTCGTCGCCTACGTCGAGCCCTCCTACGACAGCCCCGGCAGGGTCGTCTCCATCCCCACCGCCTCCGCCGTCCACACCCCCACGACCCTCCTCCAACTCCCCGCGGGCACAGCCGAGATCGAGAACGGCTTCACCTCCCGCGACGTCGCCTGGACGGACGGCCGCTTCTACCTCTCCACCACCAGCATCACCGGCAACCACGACACGCCCCAGAAGCTGATGCTGGTGTACGGCAAGTAGCCGGGGCCCCGGCCGGCCGAAGCGGACGCGGAAGCCGACGCCGAAGCGGAAGCCGACGCCGACGCCGACGAGTGCAGCGCGAGCGAGTCGCGTGCGCACGCGTCGGCGGCGCGAGCGAGCCGGGCCCGCCACCCCCCAAGTCCTCTCCCCACCCGAGCGTTCCCCGAGGTACCCACACCATGACCCAGCCCCCGCAGGGCCCGCCCCCCGGCAACCCCTCGAACCAGCCCCCGGCCTTCGGCGCACCGGCGTCCCCGCAGGGCGCTCCGCAGACCCCGCCCCAGCCCCCGGCC
>DATCQX010000381.1:0-2071 GCA_036569285.1 Streptomyces sp. | reverse complement strand
CCTCGTGCTGCCCGCGAGCCTCGTCTTCGACTACCCGACCCCCTCTGCCCTGGCCGAGCACCTGGAAACGGCGCTACTCGGTTCGGAAGCGCAGGCGGTCGCTCCTGTCGTGGTGAAGGCCGAGCCGGACGAGCCGATCGCGATCGTCGGGATGGGCTGCCGTTTCCCCGGCGGAGTCGAGAGCCCCGAACAACTGTGGGACGTGGTGGCGTCGTCGGTCGATGCGCTGGGTGAGTTCCCGGACGATCGCGGCTGGGATGCGACTGGCGACGGCTTTGCCCGGGTGGGCGGGTTCGTCGAGGACGTGGCCGGGTTCGACGCGGGCTTCTTCGGTGTCTCGCCGCGCGAGGCGCTGGCGATGGACCCGCAGCAGCGGCTGTTGCTGGAGACGGCGTGGGAGGCGCTGGAACGATCCGGCATCGACCCGCACGCGCTGAAGGGCACCAAAACCGGGGTATTCGTAGGCGGCACAGTCTCGGGCTACGACACTGTCGGGAATATCTCGGACGACGCCGAAGGCTACCTGCTGACCGGCGGCGCAAGCAGCGTCCTGTCGGGCCGGATCGCCTACACGCTGGGCTTGGAAGGGCCCGCGGTGACGGTGGACACGGCCTGTTCCTCGTCCTTGGTGGCCCTGCACCTCGCGGCCCAGGCACTCCGCTCCGGCGAGTGCACGATGGCGCTGGTCGGTGGTGTGACGGTGATGACCACCCCGCGGGGCTACGCCGAGTTCGCCGCTCAGGGCGGGCTGGCGGGCGATGGCCGCTGCAAGGCGTTTGCCGCGTCGGCGGACGGCACCGGGTGGGGCGAGGGTGCCGGGTTGCTGGTGGTCGAGCGACTGTCGGACGCTCAGCGCAACGGCCACCAAGTCCTGGCGGTGGTCCGAGGTTCGGCCATCAACCAGGACGGCGCGTCGAACGGACTGTCAGCCCCCAGCGGCCCGTCCCAACAGCGGGTGATCCGACAGGCGTTGGCCAGCGCAGGCGTGACTGCGGCCGAGGTCGATGTGGTGGAGGCGCACGGTACGGGTACCCGGTTGGGCGACCCGATCGAGGCCCAGGCCTTGTTGGCGACTTACGGTCAGGACCGTCCGGAAGATCGTCCGCTGTGGCTGGGCTCGGTCAAGTCCAACATCGGTCACACGCAGGCGGCTGCCGGTGTCGCCGGTGTGATGAAGATGGTGCTGGCGATGCGGCACGGCCAACTGCCGCCCACCCTGCACGTGGACGAACCGACCCCCGAGGTGAACTGGTCGGCGGGCGCAGTGGAGTTGCTGACTGAACAGCAGCCGTGGCCGACGGTCGACCGGCCGTGGCGTGCAGGTGTCTCCGCGTTCGGGGTCAGCGGCACCAACGCCCACGTGATCCTGGAGCAGGCCCCCGAACCAACTCCCGTGCCTGACAGGGACGTTGCTGTTCCGCCGGTGGTGCCGTGGGTGCTGTCGGCCAGGTCGGAGACGGCGTTGCGGGAGCAGGCGCGACGACTCCTGGCACACGTGGAGACGGCGGACCCGGTGGACGTGGGCGCGGCCCTGGTCTCCACGCGGGCGAGCCTGGAGTACCGGGTGGTGGTCCTGGGCGCCGACCGTGACGAGCTGCGTGCCAGGCTTGCCGAGTTGGCGGACGGCGAACCGGGCGCTGGTGTGGTGACCGGAACAGCGACTCAAGGAGGCCGGACGGCGTTCCTGTTCACCGGCCAGGGTGCCCAGCGGTCCGGCATGGGCCGTGAACTCGCCGCAGCTTTCCCGGTGTTCGCGGATGCCTTCGAAGAGGTGTGTGCCGGTTTCGACGGGCTGTTGCCGGGGTCGTTGAAGGATGTGGTGTTCGGGGGTGAGGGCCTGGACCGTACCGAGTGGACGCAGCCGGCGTTGTTCGCGTTCGAGGTGGCGTTGTTCCGGCTGCTCGCCTCCTGGGGTGTGACACCGGACTACGTGGCCGGTCACTCGATCGGTGAGTTGACGGCCGCGTATGTCGCGGGGGTGTTCTCGTTGCGGGATGCGTGCCGGGTGGTGGCGGCGCGGGCGCGGTTGATGCAGGCGCTTCCGGAGGGTGGTGCGATGCTCGCCGTCCAG
>DATCQX010000380.1:0-4529 GCA_036569285.1 Streptomyces sp. | reverse complement strand
CACCGCCAGTACGGCGGCCCGGCGCCCGCGGACCCTGCCGCGTCTTTCGGTGGTACCGCCACCCGGTGTCCCGGGTGTGTTGTCGGCGGACGGTGTGACGTCCGGGGACGAGGCCATGTCTGCTCCCATGGGCATTAGTACATGCAGGTTGCTTTGTGGCGCGTTGTCCTGGCGCGGACAGCGGCTGCCGTGCACGCTCCCCACAACTCCCGGAAGCTGTACGGACGTTCTCGTTACGCGGCAGTAGCCAAGCCAGGAAGTTACCGATGGTTACAACTACGGGTCAAGGGAGTTGTGGAAAAAGGGTGTTCATTGTGCGCCGGATGCGGACGGCCGCGCCACCATCGGTGCGGATTGATTACTGACGGTCAGTCACATCGCCAACTTCCGTCCGAACGCTTGACTCTGACTGATCCTCAGGTCTAGAACTCTCCTGGCTCAGCCCGGGTCCGTGGCGCCGGACCCGCAGCGCGACGCCCGTCGCGCTCCCGGACTTTCTCCGACCGGACGTGCCCGCCCCCTCCCGGGGACGGGCACCTCCGCCGAGTCCGCTCACCTGGCATTCCCCACTCGGCGCCGGACGCGGCCACTTCCCCCCTGTCGGCCGCCTTCCCCTGAAGACCCCGGGCTCTCCCGGGCGTCTTCGGCACCCCTTGAAACAGAAAGAGGCACCCGCAATGCGCGCTCGCTCTCTCGTCGCCGTCCTCGGCACCGCCGCAGCCCTCACCCTGCCGGCCATCACCCCGGCCGCCGCCGACGCGGACGCGGTCCTCACCGCGAACGGCGCCAACGTGGCCGTCGGCGACGTCCTGACCGCCTCCCTGGCCACCGGCACCGCCGCCACGTTCTACTCCAGCGCGACCGGCACCAGCGGCATCTCCTGTGCGTCCTCGGCGTTCAACGCCACCGTCACCGACAACCCGGCCGCGCCGGGCACCGCGACCGAGACGCTCACCGCGCACACCTTCGGCAACTGCACCGCGAACGTCCTCGGTGTCACCGGCGTCACCAGCATCACCGTCAACAACCTGCCCTACACCGTCTCCGCCTCCTCCGACGGCTCCCTCGCGGTGACCCCGCCGAGCGGTGGCGTCATCCAGACGACGATCGTCCTGCGGACCCTGCTCGGCAGCATCACCTGCGTCTACCAGGGCCCGAGCCTGGCCGGCACCACCAGCAACACCGACAACAGCATCAACTTCAACCGCCAGCCGTTCACCCGCACTTCGGGCTCGTCCCTGTGCTTCTCCGCCGGCTACTTCACCGCGAAGTACGCCCCGGTGTCGGACGGCACGAACGCGGTCACGGTCAACTGACCTGATTCCGCAGGGGCGTTCACCTGCGCCTCAACCGCGTGAACAGGGCGGTGCCGCCGGCGAGCACGAGAACCGCCGCGGCACCGCCCGCCAGCATGGGGGCGGAGGGGCCGGAGCCGGTGTCCTTCGCGACGGGGGCGGAGGCAGGGGTGACGGCGGGAGCGGCGTCGGGAGCGGTCGTGGTGGCAGGAGTTGAGGCGGGGGGCGGTGTGGGGGTCGGGGAGGGCGTCCCGGCTTCCGGCGTCGGGGTCTCCTTCTGTGCCGGAGTCTCCTTCTGCTGGGGCTGGGCCTCGGCCGCCTTCGGGAACACCACGTCCGAGCACGAGTAGTACGTGTCCGCCGTGCTCGTGTTCTGCCAGATCGTGTACAACACGTGCCGCCCCGTCCGGTCGGCGGGCAGCTTCGCGCTGAACCGGTAGGCGCCGCCCGTGAGTTCGGGGTCCTTGACGACCGCGAACGGCTTCTCCGGCAGCTCCGACCAGGTCAGCGGCTTCGAGGGGTCGTACCCCGGTGTCGTCAGGTACAGCTTGAACGAGCCGGTGTGCGGGATCGTCGACGCGTACGTCATCCGCAGCGTGGCGCCGGGCTTCAGCTCGGTCGCGGGCCAGTCGTCGCGGGCCAGGTCGAGCCCCTTGTACGCGGACAGGCCTCCACTGCACAGCTCGCCGTCCGGGATCGTCTGCCGGTCACGGCCGTCGACGCCCGCGACGCGCAGGTTGTCCCACGCGGCGAAGGACGTGCCGTTCGCCTTCACGGCCGCCCGGCAGGCCGCCGTCCCGGAATCCGCGCCGCCCTCGGGGGAGCAGGCGAACACCCGGCTCACCGGCGTGGTCGGGGCGCCGTGCGCGGCGGCGGGGCCCGCGGCGACGGCCAGCGCGGCGCAGGCGAGCGCGGTGAGCGGGGCCAGACGGTGACGGGACATGAGGGAACGCCTCCTCGGGAACGGCTGCACCGGGTGTGTACGGCTGTACCGGCACCGGCGTTCAGCCGCGTCGGCACCGGCGTCCACGGGAGTGGCTCCCGCGTCCGGAGTCGTGGCGGTTCCGTGTGGAAAACACTTTCCGGAAAACTGGCCGGAGCGTGGAACGAACCGGACATCTCCCGCTCAACTGCCCCTGGAAATGGGGTTCTCCTGGGGTGATCGAGGGTTTCCCCTGTATCCCGATGGTCAACTCTTTGCTTATCGTTCCATCACAGCCGACCCGCAGGTAACCCCGAAACCGGTCGGTCTCCCCGTCTGGCCCGCCACAGCGCGCTCTCTCGATGCACCCCCCTCCGCTTCGACGCCGAAGCGAGTCGACCGCCGCTCCCGTCCCCGTGCCCGGAGCCGGCCACGAAAGGCCCCCCTTGCGCACTTCCCCCGCCCTGCGACGCAAGCTCATATCCGTCGCCGCCCTCTCCGCGGCCCTCCTCACCGGTACGACGCTGCCGTCCGTCGCCGCCCCCGCGGCCGACGCCGCCGCGCTCCCGGCCGTGTCCGCCGCGCAGACCGAGGCCGCCCCCGGCGTCACCGCCGAGCGCCTCATCGTCGGCTACAAGTCCGGCGTCGCCGAGGCCACGTCGAACAAGGCCGCCGAGGCCGACGCCGCCGCGAAGGACGCCGACTTCGAGCGCCGCCTCGGCACCGGCGCCGCCCTCGTCGGCCTCGACGGCGCCTCGAAGGCGGACGTCGCCGACGTCGTCGCCCAGTACAAGGCGGACCCGTCCGTCGCCTTCGTCGTCCCGGACCGGCTGAACCAGCCGAAGGCCGACCCGAACGACACCGAGTACGCCAAGCAGTGGGACCTCTTCGAGTCCACCGCCGGCATGAACGTTCCGGCAGCCTGGAACACCACCACGGGCACCGGCGTCACCGTCGCCGTCATCGACACCGGTTACGTCGCGCACTCCGACCTCGCCGCGAACATCGTCGGCGGCTACGACTTCATCTCCGACACCGCCGTCTCCGTCGACGGCGACGGCCGCGACAGCAACCCGGCCGACCCGGGCGACTGGTACAACGCGAACGACTGCGGCTCGGGCGTCCCGGCCTCCACGTCCTCCTGGCACGGCACCCACGTGGCCGGCACGATCGCCGCCGTCACGAACAACAACAAGGGCGTCGCCGGTATCGCGTACGGCGCGAAGATCTCCCCGCTGCGCGTGCTCGGCAAGTGCGGCGGCTACGACTCCGACATCATCGACGCGATCACCTGGGCGTCCGGCGGCACCGTCTCCGGTGTGCCGGCCAACACCAACGTCGCCAAGGTCATCAACATGAGCCTCGGCGGTGACGGCGCCTGCTCGGCCGCCACGCAGAGCGCGATCAACGGCGCCGTGAACCGGGGCACGACGGTCGTCGTGGCCGCGGGCAACGAGAACGACAACGTCGCGAACCACAACCCGGGCAACTGCAACAACGTCATCTCGGTCGCCGCGACCAACCGCGCCGGCGCCAGGGCGTCGTACTCCAACTTCGGTTCCGGGGTGGACATCTCGGCGCCGGGCGGCGAGACGCGCTCCTCGACCGCGAACGGCATCCTCTCGACGCTGAACTCCGGCACGAAGGGCGCCTCCACCGAGAACTACGCCTACTACCAGGGCACCAGCATGGCCACGCCGCACATCGCGGGCCTCGTCGCGCTGCTGAAGTCGGCCAACTCCTCGCTGACCCCGGCCCAGATCGAGTCGGCCATCAAGAGCAACGCCCGTGCCCTGCCGGGTGCTTGCTCGGGCGGCTGCGGCGCGGGCCTCGCGGACGCCGGCAAGACCGTCGCCGCCGTCAGCGGTACCAGCGGCGGCTCGACCGGCGCGGTGTTCTCCAGCAGCACCGCCGCCGCCATCCCGGACAACGCCGCGGCGATCGAGTCCTCGATCTCCGTCACCGGCCGCACCGGCAACGCGCCCTCCGCTCTCCAGGTCGGCGTGAACATCACCCACACCTACATCGGTGACCTGGTCATCGACCTGGTGGCCCCCGACGGCGGCACGTTCCGCCTGAAGGACAGCTCCTCCGACTCCACGGACAACCTGAACACCACGTACACGGTGAACGCGTCCGCGAAGGCCGCGAACGGCACCTGGAAGCTGCGTGTCCAGGACACGGCGGCGCAGGACACGGGGACGCTGAACAGCTGGAAGCTCACCTTCTGAAGCGTCTGACGCCTCGTCAAGTGAGCTGACTCGTCGAGGCGGTCGGTAAAAGCGGGCGGGCCCGCCGGTGTGGATGGACAC
>DATCQX010000379.1:0-6041 GCA_036569285.1 Streptomyces sp. | reverse complement strand
GGAGGTGACGTACCCGAACGCCTTCTCCGGGACGATGTAGTTGAGGACGACGCCGATGCCCATGAAGAGGACGGAGACGGTGATGCCGAAGGCCGGGGTCTTCGTGGACGACAGCTTCTTGAAGGCGGCCGGGGCCTCGCCGTTGTCCGCGAGGGTACGCAGCATGCGACCTGTGGAGTACATACCTGAGTTGCAGGACGACAGGGCGGCCGTGAGGACTACGAAGTTGACGATGCCGGCGCCGGCCGGGATGCCGATCTTCGCGAACGCCTCGACGAACGGGGAGACGCCGGGCTGGAACTCGGTCCACTTGACGATGCAGAGGATGACGGTGAGCGCGCCGACGTAGAAGAGCGCGATGCGCCAGGGCAGCGTGTTGATCGCCTTGGGCAGGGTCTTCTCGGGGTCCTCGGACTCACCCGCGGTGACGCCGACCAGCTCGACGGCGAGGTAGGCGAACATGACACCCTGAAGGGTCATCAGGGACGAGCCGATGCCCTTGGGGAAGAAGCCGTCGAAGGCCCAGAGGTTGGAGACGGCGGCGGTGTCGCCCGCGCTGCTGAACCCGAAGGTCAGCACGCCGAGGCCGATGACGATCATGCCGATCAGGGCGGTGACCTTGACCATCGAGAACCAGAACTCCAGCTCGCCGAAGAGCTTCACGGAGATCAGGTTGACGCCGAAGAGGACCACCAGGAACACCAGCGCCGTCACCCATCGGGGGATGCCTGGGAACCAGTAGTTGACGTAGATCGCGGCGGCGGTCAGCTCGGCCATGCCGGTGACCACCCACATCAGCCAGTACGTCCAGCCGGTGAGATAGCCGAAGAACGGGCCGAGGAACTCCCGGGAGTACTCCGCGAAGGAGCCCGAGACGGGCCGGTAGAGCAGCAGCTCGCCGAGCGCGCGCATGATGAAGAAGATGATCACGCCGGCGAGGGCGTACATCAGGATGAGGCTGGGGCCGGCCTTGGCGATGTTGGCCCCGGCGCCTAGGAAGAGGCCGACGCCGATGGCGCCGCCGATGGCGATCATCTGCACCTGGCGGCTGCCGAGCCCGCGCTCGTAGCCCTCCTCGGGTGCGTTTTCCGTGCCGCCGTTCTCTGTGTCGACCTGAGCGGAGGTCATGTGGTGGTGCGCCTTTCTCCATGCCGATCCGGGCCCTGGTCGACCACGGATCGGGTTTCAATCCCCCAGAACTGCTGGAGCGGGCACCCCTAGGGGATGCCCTTGCCTGGCCGGCGATAGACCGGCTCGGTGGCGCACCCGGCGGCGCATACGGATGGTGCTCTCGCCGGGCGGTCGTGAAGATTTATCACGACTGCAATATCAATTGCCGGGGCTGGATGTGACGGACCGCACAGGGAGAAGCGGACAGACGTCCCATTCGACGACCAAAACCGGCCGACCGGTTGACGGGATCGTTATGTCGATTTGAGCGCTGTCTGAGCAACGGGGATCAGGGGCGGGGCCGGGCCGCGTGTGCGGGTGCCGGATCAGGGCATGAGGGTGCCGACCAGGGTCTCCTGGAGACCTCCGAGCCACAGGTATGCCATGACCATGGGCTTACGGGGGTCGTCGTCCGGGAGGTGGTAGAGGAGGTCGGTGTCGTCCTCGGCGGTGATGTCGAGGCGGGAGCCGATCGCCAGGCGCAGGTCGTTCAGGGCGCCGAGCCATTTGCGGGAGTCGTCGGTCGTCAGCTGGAGGACGGCGCCGCCGACGCCTTCCGAGTCCAGCTCGTCCAGGGAGCGGATCACGGCGAGGGCGTTCTCGCGCTTGCCGGCGCGCAGGTCGTTCTCGGTGAAACGGCGGAACTCGGCGGAGTGGGCCCGCTGTTCGTCTTTCTGACGGGGCGTCGCCTCGGGGTCGGTGTAGGCGTCCGGGAAGAGGCGCAGCAGTACCGGGTCGGACGGCGGTTCGCTCGGGCCCTCGGCGAAGAGTTCGGCGAGCGGGTCGGCGGAGGCGTCCTCGGCGGGCCCGGGGCCGATCAGCTCCAGGAGCTGGACGGCGAGCGAGCGGATGATCGAGATCTCGACGTCGTCGAGTGCGACGGCCGCGCCGCCGCCGGGAAGCGGTTCGAAGATGCCTGGCATGAAACCGGTCGCAGCACTTTCGGTGTAGGGGGCGCGGGAGGGGGGACTACGGGGACTATTTGCGGTCCTGCTGGAGCGTCGCCCACAGTCCGTAGCCGTGCATCGCCTGCACATCCCGCTCCATCTCCTCGCGGGTGCCGTTGGAGACGACCGCGCGGCCCTTGTGATGGACGTCGAGCATGAGCTTGGTGGCCTTGTCCTTGCTGTAGCCGAAGTACGTCTGGAAGACGTACGCGACGTAGCTCATGAGGTTGACGGGGTCGTTGTGCACGATCGTGACCCAGGGGACGTCGGGCTCCGCCACGGCGAAGACCTCCTCCACCGTTTCGGTGCGTTCGATCTCTGCGGGAGCGGGTGACGTCACACGCCCCATGCTGCCACGCGAACTTGAAATCGTCACACTGACGAAATGGGAGTACGATCCGCTGCATGAACCCTGCGGACCTTGGGCTGCCGGTCGACGTCCCGTCCACGGCGCTCTTCACCGACCAGTACGAGCTGACGATGCTGCGGGCCGCCCTGAAAGCGGGCACCGCCGAGCGGCGCAGCGTGTTCGAGGTCTTCACGCGGCGTCTCCCGGAGGGCCGCCGCTACGGCGTCGTCGCGGGCACCGGCCGGGTGCTGGACGCCGTCGAGAACTTCCGTTTCGACGCCGGAGTGATCGGCTTCCTGCGGGAGCGGAGCATCGTCGACGACGAGACGCTGGACTGGCTGGCGTCGTACCGCTTCTCCGGGGACATCTGGGGGTACCCCGAGGGTCAGGTGTACTTCCCTGGCTCTCCGGTACTACGGGTCGAGGGCTCGTTCGCGGAGTGCGTGCTCCTGGAGACCGTGATCCTCTCCATCCTCAACCACGACTCCGCGATCGCCGCCGCCGCGTCCCGGATGTCGTCGGCCGCGGGCGAGCGTCCCCTGATCGAGATGGGCGCGCGCCGCACGCACGAGCTGGCCGCCGTCGCCGCCGCCCGCGCCGCGTACGTCGGCGGCTTCGCCACCACGTCCGACCTCGCCGCCGGTTTCCGCTACGGCATCCCGACGGTGGGCACCAGCGCCCACGCGTTCACCCTGCTGCACGACACCGAGCGCGACGCGTTCCGCGCCCAGGTCGACTCCCTCGGCAGGGGTACGACCCTCCTCGTCGACACGTACGACGTCGCCGAGGCCGTCCGTACCGCCGTGGAGGTAGCCGGACCCGAGCTCGGCGCCGTCCGCATCGACTCGGGCGACCTGCTTCTCGTGGCGCATCGCGTACGACAGCAGCTGGACGCGCTGGGCGCGAGGGATACGCGGATCATCGTCACCTCCGACCTCGACGAGTACGCCATCGCGTCGCTCGCGGCGGCGCCGGTGGACGCGTACGGCGTCGGCACGCAGCTCGTCACGGGGTCGGGGCACCCCACCTGCTCGATGGTCTACAAGCTGGTCGCGCGGGCGGAGTCGGCGGACCCGAAGGCGCCCCTGGTTCCGGTGGCCAAGAAGTCGTCCGGGGGGAAGACCTCCCTGGGGGGACGCAAGTGGGCGGCCCGTCGGCCCGACCCCTACGGGATCGCCGAGGCCGAGGTCGTCGGCACCGGGCCCGTACCCGTAGAACTTTCGGACCACCAGCTCCTCGTGGAGCTGGTGAAGGGCGGCGAGGTCGTCGGGCGTGAGCCTTTGGACGTAGTACGTGAGAGGCACATCGCCGTGCGTTCCCGGCTGCCGCTGTCGGCCACCCAGCTCTCGCGAGGGGAACCGGTTCTTCCGACGGAGTACCTCGTGGGGAGGTCGGGTAGTTAGGGCGGTGTGCCGCCCCCGCACGCATTCGTGGCCGCTGCCTCGCAGCCGCCGCTGTCCCGCAGCGGCTCTCCCCGGAGCCGCTCCCCCCATGACCGAAGGACACCGACCATGCGCCGCGCACTGATCGTCGTAGACGTGCAGAACGACTTCTGCGAGGGGGGCAGCCTCGCGGTCTCGGGCGGCGCGGACGTCGCCGCCGCGATCACCGAACTCATCGGGCAGGCGGCCGGTGCCGGCTACCGGCATGTCGTCGCCACCCGCGACCACCACATCGCCCCCGGCGGGCACTTCGCCGACGAACCCGACTTCGTCCACTCCTGGCCCGCGCACTGCGTCGCCGGCACCGAAGGGGTCGGATTCCACCCCAACTTCGCCCCCGCGGTCGCCTCCGGCGCGGTCGACGCCGTCTTCGACAAGGGGACGTACTCGGCCGCGTACAGCGGGTTCGAGGGGGTCGACGAGAACGGGGTGCCGCTCGCGGAGTGGCTGCGGGAGCGGGGGGTCGACGAGGTCGACGTCGTCGGGATCGCCACGGATCACTGCGTGCGGGCCACTGCGTTGGACTCGGCTCGGGAGGGGTTCCGGACGCAGGTGCTGCTGGATCTGACGGCGGGGGTGGCGAAGGAGACGACCGAGCGGGCGATCGAGGAAATGCGGGGGGCGGGGGTGGAGTTGTCGGGGAAGGCGGTGGTTTGAGGGGGCTGTCGGCGCTGAGCTGTTTCGCTGAGTTGTCTCGCTCAGCCGTTTCACCGAGGTGGGACCTGGGGTCAACTCGCTTGTGCTGTCAGCCAGTTACCTGACCGCACGCGAACTCCCTTTTCCCATAAGTAAGTTGGCCCACCTCAGCCCCTTCGGTTTCTTCTGTGGTGCGGCGGGGCAGGATCGGCTCGCATGTCGTCCACATGATCAGGAAGGGGTCGAAGATGGCGCAGCAGGGGACCGTCAAGTGGTTCAACGGGGAGAAGGGGTTCGGGTTCATCTCTCCGGACGGCGGTGGCGCGGACGTCTTCGTGCACTACTCCGCGATCGTCGGGACGGGCTTCCGGAACCTGGAGGAGAACCAGCGCGTCGAGTTCGAGACGACGCAGGGGCAGCGGGGTCCGCAGGCCGCGGACGTTCGCGGGGTCTGACCCGCCCTCCCGGGCCCTTTTCGCAGGGCCTTCCGGTCCCTCCTGCGCCGGCCGGTGAGTTTTCGCCGTGCGGCGAGTCTCATCTGTGTCATGGTCGTGGCACCGGCACAGGAGGAACCCATGCCCCAGCTTCTGCGGGTCCAGAACTTCAACGTCTCCAGCGACTGGATCGGTGCGAGCGAGAACCAGTCGCTCGAACGCCCGTTCGGTGACGCGGTCGATCCGGGCCGACTCTTCGCCTGGGCCGGGGCGACGGCAAGTTGGCCGAACCGTACGGATCCGGGTGGCAGCCGGGGTCTGGACGACTACCTCACCCGGGACTTCTCCCACAACATCGGCGCCGAGATCATGGGCCGCAACAAGTTCGGCCCCCAGCGCGGGCCTTGGGCCGACCACGAGTGGCAGGGCTGGTGGGGTGACGAACCCCCCTTCCACACACCGGTGTTCGTGATGACCCACCACTCCCGCCCCTCCATCACCCTCTCCGACACGACCTTCCACTTCGTCGACGGCACCCCGGCCGACATCCTCGCGGAGGCGAAGAAGGCCGCCCAGGGCAAGGACGTCCGCCTCGGCGGCGGTGTCTCCACGATCCGCCAGTTCCTCGACGCCGACCTCGTCGACACCCTCCATATCGCCGTCTCCCCCTTCGAGTTGGGCACGGGGCTGCGTCTGTGGGACTCGCCGGACGAACTGCTCGACCGGTTCAACGTCGATGTGGTGCCGAGTCCGAGCGGGGTGACGCATCACTTGTTCTGGCGGAAGTAGGAGTTGATGAGTTGAGGGCGTTCGGTGTGCGGGTGGTTCGGGAGGGCGCACCGATGGAGTCACTCTGAGTAGCTACCCCTACCATGGAGCTGCCTGTTCGTCGATGGGGCCGTGTGTCGGGAGGGGGATTCGGTGCGTGAAGCGGAGAGTTCCGGTGGGACGTTCTTCGACGGGATGAGTCATGAGCAGATGCTGGCGTGGCTGGACCAGGCGAACGCGGGGGTGGTGAGTGGGGCCGCGGAGCGGTTGAAGTCGGCGGCCGACGAGATCGAGA
>DATCQX010000378.1:0-2725 GCA_036569285.1 Streptomyces sp. | reverse complement strand
GCAGGGCGAAGCACTCCCGCGCTGTGTCCAGCGGAAGCGGATGGCGGTCTTGGTGGGTCATGGGAGGGCGTCTCCTCGGGTGGGGAATACGGTGACGCCCTCAGGAAGTCAGATGCGCGACAAGAAAAGGCCAAGGCCCGCTATTTGTTCGGCGGGCCGGTTTCGGGCCACGGAGGAAACGGTCGGGCTGGACCCATTGGCGCCGAACAGCCCTCGCCGGCCTGGGGTTTTAGTGGTGATCTAGAATTTCTTTAAGGGCCCTTTCCGCCCTACCGATGGCGCGACCAATTGGCGCGGTGGGCCGAGCAGCTCCGCTAAAGATCTTGAATTCCGTGCGGCCAAATCAGATCCGATTCTCGGCCTTCTGATGTGTCAGAGAACCACGCGCCAAGCTGGAAGGGCCCGAATGAGCGCCCAGCAAGGGGAACAATCGCGCGAAGATATGCCCAACACCCCTACTGAACACAGGGGTTGGCGGTACACTTGTCGCAGTGAGCGCGGCCGTGTCACGGAGTACTCCGGGCATGTGACCTACCTCGGCGGTGCCGCAGGGGAGCGCTTGCAAGGCGAGTTGGCTGCCGTGCTCCGTGACTTGCTCCGGTGGGCAGCGACCGCCCGAGATGCCGCCGAGGAAACCTCGAAGAACGACCAGGGCACCGCGATATGAACTTCGCGACGAACCACGAGACACCAGAAGAAGGTCCCCCACCACCAGCGAACGGCCTCCGAACGCCGTTTGAGACTCCGTCGACACCGTCCTCACCTCTGTCGGACCTGGCGGTCTCGCCGTTCGGCATGCCCACCGCTCTCCTCCGTGGAGAAGTACGAGTGGCCTGGCTCGGGCGGACCTCGACAGAGGACCAGCAAGACCCACGACAGTCGCTGATGCGCCAACTGCACAACAGCAGGGCGGCCATCCCCGAAGCCTGGGTGATCGTCTGCCACTTCTACGACGTGGAGTCCGGCAGGCTCGAACTCGACGCGCGAGGCCGTAAGACCGGATACGAGCGCTTCGGCATCCCCATCCCCCGCGACGGCGGCATCGCCGACCTGTTGGTCGAGGCCGAGCATCCTGGCCGCCGTTTCGACGTCGTCATCTGTGAAAACGCCAGCCGCACCGCGCGGCGGATGTACGAGGGCCTGTCGATCGAGCGGGAGTTGGAGAGGTCCAACGTCCCGCTGTTCGCCTCCAACGAACCCATCAAGCTCGACGGAGGCCGGGCCCAGCAGATCCTGCAACGCCGCATCAACCAGTCCGTCGCCGAGTACGAGGTGCTCAACACCCTGGAACTGTCCTGGGGCGGACTGTGCACCCACGTACGCGAGGGCTGGAACATCGGCAAACCCCCGTACGGATACCGGGCCAAGCGGTACCGGCACCCCAACCCCTTGAAGGCGGCCAGAGGAGCCACCAAGACACGGCTCGAACCCGACGGCCTGCTCGGGGAGACCGCGACGGCGATCGGCTTCTGGCGATACACGGAGAGGCTCGGCTATGACTCCATCGTCGATCGCCTCAACGACGACCTCGACGGCCACCCACCACCCGAGCCTCCCGGCGGACCGGAACGCGCGAGGGGCGCGTGGAGCAAATCAGCGGTGTACGAAATCCTGCGCAACCCGAAGTACACCGGGTACCAGGTGTTCAACCGCCGCGCCACACGCTCCCGAAAAGGCGCTCACAACGACCCACGCCTCTGGATCTGGTCCCCCGAGCCCGTTCACGAACCCCTGATCCCCAAGTGGATGTACGACGAGAACGCCCGCCTACGCGAAACCGAGCGGGGAGTCCGCAGGGGAAACAACCTGAACTCTCATCCCGCGACGCGCCGCACGTACCTGTTCCGGGGACGAATGCACTGCTTCTGCCGACGGCGCATGCGGGGTGTCGAACGCAAGAGCCTCGTGTACTACCAGTGCTGGCCGAAGGGGAACAACCGCGGTCGGCTGGATCTCTACGCGGACCACCCCAAGACCGTCAACGTCCGCGAGACAAGCCTCCTCGAAGCCGTAGGCGCGTTCTACGTGGACCGGGTCTTCGGACCCCAGCGGCGAGAGCTGTTTCTCGCGGACCTGTCGAGCCGGGACGACGAAGAGGCAAACCGGCGAGAGCGGGAACGAGAGCGCCTGCACCGCACTCTCGCCGAGACCCAACGCCGTCAGACGAACATCCTGAGCCAAGTCGAGGAGAGCGAACCCGGAGACCCCTTCGCGAGAGGACTGCGAGAGCGCTACAACGCACTGGAACAGGAACGCCGAGCAACCCTCGACACTCTCGCCGAACTCGACGCCGCCGACGAGGCCGAGCCCACCGCTCCCACCGCCGACGCCGTCGACCTCCTGGACTCCCTGCCGTTCCTGGAGATGCACCTGGCAGAAGCTCCCGAGCCGCTCCTCCACCACCTGTTCGAGCTGACCCAGCTCAAGATCGAGCTACAGGACGACAGCGATCACATCACCCTCACCATCAGGCTGCCCGCGACCTATCTGACGGACATGGCGGAGGCAGCCGAAAGGATCAACGACACCATGCCCAAAACGCTTCAAAGCGGCACAGAAAAGACCGACCCAGAACTGTCCATATTGTTGGAGCCGCCCACGCAGGGCGTCGGTAAGCCGCAACACCTCCTGGTCCTCCCATGTGGCGCGGTCCTCCTCGGTCACCGCCAGGGTCCGGGGAGACACGGACTCGGCGGGAAAGGCCCAGGCCTGGACCGCTCGCAGC
>DATCQX010000377.1:0-13896 GCA_036569285.1 Streptomyces sp. | reverse complement strand
CTTGCGGCGCGGGTTGGACACCGCCCAGTCGGCCGGGTTGCCGGTGTCCTCCAGGACGGTGGGGTACTCGAAGTCGATGTCGACGCCGTCGAACCCGTAGGTCCGCAGGAAGTCGACGACCGAGCCGGCGAACGTGTCGATGCCGCCCTGGTTGACGGTGCCGTCGGCGTTGGTGGTCATCGCGTAGAAGCCGGTGGTGCCGGCCCAGCCGCCGACGGAGATCAGCGTCTTCACGCGCGGGTGCAGGCGCTTGTACTTCGTCAGCAGGTTGAAGTGGCCCTTGTAGGGCAGCGAGGCGTCCATCTCGGCGCCGGGCTCGCCGGGCCACTCCTTCTGGGTGGCGTTCGCGTCGACCTTGATCTTGTTGTTCTCCACGGACGCGAACGCGTAGTTGAGGTGGGTCACCTTCGACCACGGGATGTTCTTCACGAGGTAGTGCGGGGTGCCGTCGGCTCCTGTGCGGCCACCGTTGAAGTAGCCCACGACCCGGCGGCCCCGGCCCTCGCCGAGCCATTCGCGGCCGTCGCTCTGGTAGGCCTTGCAGTACGGCGTCGCCACGCCCGGCGTGGTCGCCAGGCCCTCCGGACGGCAGTCGCCGGACGCCGCCGGGCGCGTGCCGCCGTCGTCGCCGCCGGGGTGCGCCTCCATCGGGTCGCCGACACCGCCGTTGACGCCGAGGTCTCCGGCGCCGCCGTCGGTGCGGCTGCCGTCGCCGTAGCTCGGCACGAGCCAGCCCTCGATGTCCCCGGCGCCGCTGGCCACGGCCGCCGCCCTGACGGCCGTCTTCGCCGTCGTGGTGCCGGAGCGGGTCATGGCGAAGTCCTGGATGCCGTCGCCGTTGAGGTCCGCGAAGGTTCCGACGGTGCCCTGGAACGGGTCGTCGTTGCGGATCACGCCGAGCGACTTCCAGCCGGCGGTGACGCTCCACGGGGAGCCGGTGTTCTGCCAGGCGCGGACCTCGCCGGTGGTGAACTCGACGCGGACGGTGTCGGCCTTGCCGTCTCC
The DNA here is from genome assembly GCA_036569285.1 of Streptomyces sp. Taxonomy (GTDB): domain Bacteria; phylum Actinomycetota; class Actinomycetes; order Streptomycetales; family Streptomycetaceae; genus Streptomyces. The sequence continues at coordinate 12,891 of DATCQX010000377.1, read as the reverse complement.
GGTGATGTCCGCGAAGGCGACCTGCGCGCCGCGTGCCTCACCCGGTGTGGCGAAGCCCGAGATCTTGCTCCAGCCGCCCTCGGTCGGCATGCCCTTGCCCTTGTTCCGCCAGGCGGTCGGGAAGCTCATCCGGTCGAGGGTGATCAGGTCGTCGCGGCCGTCGCCGTCGAGGTCGGTGAAGTACAGCTCCGGCTCGTAGCCGAGGTTGTTGGCGACGATCGTCGCGGCGCCCCAGCTGACGGTGTTGCCGCTGCTGGTGTTGCGGGACATCCGCATCGCGGCGATACCGGTCGGCGAGTCGGCCGGGGGGAGGATCCGGACGTAGTCGTCCTTGCCGTCGCCGTCGAGGTCAGCGAAGTAGACCAGCGCCGGGTTGTTGCCCCGGTCGGCGGGGCTGATGTCGCCCAGCGAGACGGCTTCCTTGCGCGGGTCGTCGTTGCGCCAGCCGGTGACCTTGCCGTCCGTGCCGACGACCGTGTAGTCGGCCTTGCCGTCGCCGTTCAGGTCGGGGAAGGCGATCTTCGAGCCGGTCGCGGCGGCGTCCCGGATCTTGCCGATCGGCTGCCAGACGTAGGAGCGGGCGCTGATCAGGCCCTGGAGGACGGCGATGCGGGTGCCGGTGCCGAAGGCGTCCGCGATCTTCTTGTAGCCGGCGTCGGTCGGGTAGATCTCGCCCGTGATGTCGTCCGTGGTGACCGCGCCCAGGTCGACCAGCACCAGCCGCGCGCCGGCCTGGATCTTGGCGTAGGCCATCGTGCGCAGGGCGCTGTTGTAGGCGTCGATCCGGGCCTGGTAGGTCGGGTTCGTCGACGGCGGCAGGGTGCCGAGGAGGATCGTGGTGGTCGGTGAGGTGCGGTGGATCGCTTCCACGAAGCTCCGCATCTTGTCGGCCGTCGCGGCGCCGTCGGCACCGCCGGTCAGGTCGGCCGTGCCCGCGACGAGGGGCATCAGGTTCGGCCGCAGGGTCTGGAGGGCGGGGATGGTCTGGGCCTTGATGTCGTCGATGCCCTTGCCCTCGAAGCCCATGTGGTCGGGGTCGCCGCGCTTGCCGTTCTTCAGGTCGCCGACGAAGTCCGTGCGCTTGAAGATGAGGGTGGCCGCCGTGCCGACGCCGAGTACCGCGAGGGTGTCCATGGTCTTGACGATGGTGTCCAGGTAGCCCCGGTAGCCGGTCTCGTCGGCGCTGTTCACACCGGCCGTGATCCCGTCGCCGGCCGCCATCACCCGCAGTTCGTCGATCTCCGGGCCGGCCGCGGGCGACGGGGTGGGCCCGGCCGCTCTGAGCTGGTTGGCCCGGACCGGGAAGTGGTCGGAGGTGCCCTCGCCGGTGACCGTGACGGGCAGGTCGAAGTTCTGGTGGGTGGTGACGAAGTAGTCCAGTTCGCTGCCGTGGATGTGGGTCGCCAGGCCCGAGCTGTGGATCCGCATGGCCGCCGACGGGAAGCTCGCCCGCGCGCCGAGGTCCTCCGGGTCGACGTTGAAGTCACCGCCGACCGTCGCGTGGTAGGTCACGCCGCGCTGGGCCGCGAGGGCCGTGATCCGGTCGTTGACGGCGCGCATCATCGGTCCGGAGTCACCGCCGCCGCCGGACAGGCCGTGGAACGTGAAGTACCACTCGTCGCCGAACCGCGCGCCGAGGGCGTTGCGGCCCGCGTCGACCGGGTTGCCGACGACGATCAGCTCGTCGGGCGTGTCGCGCAGGACGAGCGCGATGTTGACCCGGCCGCCGATCCGGCGCGGGTTGGTCGCGTCGTCGGCGGTCTGGAGGTAGTAGACCTCGCGGGTCGGGTAGGGGGAGCGGCCACTGCTGTTCACGTTCCACCGGTGGTGCAGCACGGTGTACTGGTGCACGGCGCCCGTGCTGTCGGTCGTGGTGAACGTCTGGGACGGCTGGGCGACGCTGTTCTCAGGTGGCTGCGGGCCGACCTCCTGGAGCATCAGGATCGGTGCCTGCTGCGTCAGCTCCACGACCGTGTTGGTCCACTTGCTGCCCGTCCGTGCGTCGTTGTTGGCGCCCTGCATGTTCCAGGACACCAAGTGCGTACTGTCCGCGGGGAAATCGATGGCGGAGGCCGGAGCGACGGCAAGTGCGGTCGCCAGTCCGGCCATCACCACCACTGCGGCGATCAGTCGGCGGAACAAACGTTCCCCTCGTTTCTCACATCCGTCAGATCCGGCACAACCGAATCATCAGGAACTAGTTGTCTTCTCAAGCACAAGTTTTGACTTGTCCATGAAGAGGCGTCAACTTCCCCTTGGGTTCCCTGGTCGCCGCCATCGAGACGGCCTGAACCCCGAAGAGTGAAGGGGCGGCGCGTTATTGACGTTGTGCGGCGGTGGTTCTTGGGTCTTGTGCGGCTCGTGGGTACCGTCACCCCACCGCAGGGTGCGGAGCCGCCCGGACGCCTGCGCTTCACGGGAGAACAGAGCCGCAGCAGTCCGGACCGCGCCCTTGTCGAACCGTCGGTTCGAGATGTCGACCACCCCCTGGGTCAGGAGATTTCGCATGCCCGAAGAGGTGACCCCGAGTCGCAGACGTGTGGTGGGCACGATGGCCGCTTCGGCGGTGGGAAGGGCGTTGCCCGTGATCCCCGGAATCCCGGCGTCGAACGCGCACGCCGAGCAGCAGACCGACCGAGGTACGACCCGGGTCACGGACCTGGCGGTCGACGGCCGCGCGGACGACCCGATCGGCGTCGACGACCCCTCACCCCGCCTGAGCTGGCGGGTCGTTCAGGCCCCGCCCGGCTGGACGCAGAGCGCGTACCAGGTCCGGGCGGCGCGCTCCGTGCGGGACTTGGCGGCGGGCCGGTGGCTGTGGGACAGCGGGCGGGTGGCCTCCGCCGCGCAGACCGACATCGCGTGGCGGGGCCCCGTGCTGCGCTCGCGTGACACGGTGGTGTGGCAGGTCCGGCTGTACGACGGCGCCGGGCGGGTGACCCCGTGGAGCCGTCCGGCGTCGTGGGAGATGGGTCTGCTGCGGCGCGCGGACTGGGGCCGGGCCCGCTGGATCGAGCACCCCGGCCGCGCGCTCGACCAGCCGCTGCCGGTCTTCGCCCGCGCCTTCCGGGTACCCGGACGTGTGACGCGGGCCCGCCTGTACCTCTCCGGCATCGGCCTGCACGTGGCCCACCTCAACGGCCGTCCGGTCACCGACGAGGTCCTGGCCCCCGGAAACTCCAACTACCAGCTCTCGGTGGAGTACCGGACCTACGACGTCACCGCCCTGGTCCGGCCCGGCGACAACACGCTCGGCGTCGAACTGGGCCACGGAACGGCCCTGGTGACCCGCTCCGTCACGAACGCCGCGACCGGCCGCAACGCCCCGTACTCCTGGTGGCAGAGCCAGTTCAAGGGCTCCGGCACGCTGGTGGGCGCCGTCGAACGCGACGCCACCGCCGTCAAGGTGAGCAGCGTCGCGGGCTTCCACCTCGGCGGCACCGTCAACATCGACACCGGCGACGGAGGCGTGCGCCTGGAGTCACGGACCATCACCGCCCTGGACACCGCCGGAAGTTCCCTCTCCTTCACGCCGGGCCTCTCCTCGGGCCACGCCGACGGCGCCGTCGTCACCGGCTCGGGGAACTCCCTCGCGAGCACCGATCCCAGCGCGGGCGCCGCCGTCTCCCCACGGCTCATCGCCCGGCTGGAGGTGACGCGCGGGGACGGCACCGTGCAGACGGTCGTCAGCGACCGGTCCTGGCGGACGGCGCTGGGTGCGACGACCACCTCGAACTGGTACTCCGGCGCGGACTACGACGCCCGGCGCGAGCAGTACGGCTGGACGGCGCCGGGTGCGGACCTGGGTACGTCGGCCCGGCGGCGTGACGGCAGCGCGACGGGGTGGACGGACGCCGGTTTCGCCCCGCCGCCGAACCTGACGACCGAGCTGGTGTGGCGCAACGCCGAGCCGCTGAGGATCGTCCAGGAACTGCGCCCCGTCACCGTCCGCCAGCCCGCACCCGGCGTCTGGGTCTTCGATTTCGGCCAGAACTTCGCCGGCTGGCCCCGCCTCACCCTCCCCCCGCTCCCGGCGGGGACGACGGTGAAGGTGCGCCCCGCCGAATCGCTGAACGCGGACGGCACCGTCGACCAGACGTCGATCATGGGCGGCGGCCCCGCGCGCGGAACCGACGTGTTCGCCACCTACACGACGCACGGCGCCGCACGCGGCGAGAGCTGGCAGCCGCAGTTCCACTACTTCGGCATGCGCTGGGTCGAGGTCACCGGCCTGCCCGACGGCCACACACCCACCGCGGACACCGTCACCGGCCTCCAGATCCACGCGGACGTCCCTCCCGCGGGGGACGTCCGGACGTCGAACGCGCGGATCAACCGCATCCACCGCATGTGCCGGTACTCGGTCATGAGCAACCTCATGTCGACGTTCACCGACTGTCCCGGCCGCGAGAAACTCGCCTACCCGGCGGACTACCTCCAGCCCTTCGGCTCCCTGCACCGCGTCTTCCGCTACGACGCCTACCTGCGCACCATGCAGCGGCACCTGGTGGAGGGCCAGTCGAGGGCGGGCGACAACATCGGGAACGTGGCGCTCAAGGCGCCGGTGTACGACTGGGGTTACACGGGCCGCTACGGCGACGAGATCAACTGGGGCGACGGCATCGTCCTGGTCCCCTGGCACCTGTACGCGACGTACGGCGACACGCAGACGATGGCCCGCTCCTACCCCCGGATGCAGGCGTTCCTCACCTACATCCGCACCCGCAAGGCGGGCACCGGCGCCGACGCGCACATCGTGGACGCGGCTCTCGCGGACTGGTTCTCCAGCGAGGCGACGTCGGGGCGGATCACCGGGACCTGGGGGTACCACCAGGTCGCCGACCGGATGGCGCGCATGGCCGGACTCCTCGGGCGCGCCGCGGACGCCGCCGAGTACCGCAGTCTCGCGGGCCGGATCAAGACCGCTTTCAACGACGCGTTCTACAACAGGGCCCTCGGCCGCTACACGGCGCAGGGTGAGGCGGGTCCCGACGGGGCGACGCAGGCCGCCCAGGCGCTGGCCCTGGACGAGGGTCTCGTCCCCGACGGGGAGCGCGCGCGGGTCCTGGGCTCACTGGTCGAACTCGTCCGGAACTACCGTCCGTCCGGCGGCGGCCCGCATCTCGGGGGCGGCACGATCGGTCTCGCCCCCATCATCAGATCCCTGCACGAGGGTGGCCACGACGACGTCCTGTGGGACGTCCTCCAGGAGAACACCCTCCCCAGTTACGGGTACTTCCTCCAGTCGACGGCCGCCCAGCCCGGAGGCCTCACCACCCTCCCCGAGACCTGGGACCTGCGCTACTCCAACAACCACATGATCCTCAGCCAGATCGAGGAGTGGTTCCACACCGCGCTCGCCGGGATCCGCCAGCCGCGCGGCGGCGTCGCCTACCGGCACCTCGTCATCGACCCCCGCCCGGTCGGTGACCTCACCTACGCGGAAGGCACGTACCGCACCCCGCACGGCGTCGCCGCCACCCGCTGGACCCGGCAGCAGGGCGTGTTCCGCCTGCGCGTCGAGATCCCGCCCAACACCACGGCGGAGGTCCGGGTGCCCACCGGGGGCCGCGCCCTCCAAAGCGCCTCCGAGGGGGCCCGGTTCGAACGGCTGGAGGGGGGTCGGGCGGTGTACGGCGTGGCGTCCGGCGTCCATGAGTTCACCGCCCGCGACCCACGATGACCTCAGCCCTCCCGCAGCACCAGGCCCAGCAGCCCCGGGAAGCGGGCGTCGAACTCCTCGCGCCGTAGCCGGTTGACCCGCCGCGGGCCCTCGTCCCGCTGTTCGACGAGGCCCGCGCCGCGCAGGACGGCGAAGTGGTGGCTGAGGGCGGCCTTGCCGACAGGGACGTCGAAGCTGCCGCAGCTGCGGGTCCACACGGGGGAACCGGCGAGTTCGCGCAGGAGCCGGATGCGGACGGGGTCGGCGACGGCGGAGAGGGCCGTGAGGACGTCGACCTCGTCGGGGTGGGTGTGGACGGGGGCGGCGCGGTGGCTCGTGGACACGGTCCCCTCCCGAGAAGCCTGTTGCCGAGTGTTCGACGGATATCTTACAGTCCGAGTGTTCGCCTCCGATTGAACACTCTGCTGTCGGGCGAGCTCTGCGAGGCGTGCCCGCTCACCGACCGAAGGATGTGTCCGCCCATGCGCGCGATCGAGTTCCACGAGTTCGGCGCCCCCGAGGTCCTGAAGACCGTCGACGCCGAGATCCCCGAGCCCGGACCTGGCCAGGTCACCGTCGACACCGCCTACGCGGGCGTGAACTTCGCGGACCTCAAGGCGCGCGCCGAGGGCTACCGTGTCGAGAAGCTGCCGTTCCGCCCCGGGCTCGACGTGTCCGGGCGGATCCGCGCCGTCGGCGAGGGCGTCACCGGGCTCGCCCCTGGCCAGGAGGTCGCCGCGTTCCTGCCGGGCGGCGGGTACGCCGACGTCGTCCGCGCCGAGGCCTACGCCACCGTCCCGCTCCCGCGGGGGCTCGACCTGCGGACGGCCGCCGGGCTGCCCACCGTCCTGCCGACCGCCCACGCCGTCCTCCACGAGGTCGGCCGGCTGCGCGCGGGCGAGACGGTCCTCGTGCACGGTGCCGCCGGCGGTGTCGGCACGACCCTCGGGCAGCTCGCGCGGGCGGCGGGCGCCGGGGCCGTGTACGGCGTCGCCTCGTCCCCGGCGAAGGCCGCGTACGCGAAGGAGTACGGGTACGACGAGGTGTTCACGGCCGATACCTTCGCGGACGGCGTCCGCCGCGCCACCGGCGGGAAGGGCGTCGACCTGATCCTCGACCCCGTCGGCGGCGAGACACTGCGGCAGGGACTCGACGCGCTGGCCGTGTACGGGCGGCTCGTGTCCTACGGCAACGCCTCCGGGGAGGCGGCCTGGCAGGCGGGGGTGCCGGAGCTGGGCGCGTGGGGGCGTTCCGTGGCGGCCTTCAGCCTGCTCGGGCTCGCGCAGTCCGCGCCGGAGGAGTTGCGTGCGCTCACCAGGCGGGCATACGCGAAGGTCGTGGAGGGGGTGGTGTCTTTGCCGGTGACCGCGGAGTTTCCGTTGGAGGAGGCGGCGGAGGCGCACCGGCTGATGGGCGGGCGGGGGTCCATGGGGAAGCTGTTGCTGCGGGTGGGTGGGTGAGGGGGCGGCACTGCCCTCTCGGCGAGGATGGGGACATGACTGTTCTCGTCACCGGCGCCACAGGCCGCCAAGGCGGCGCCACTGCCCGTTCCTTACTGGCTCGGGGAATTCCCGTACGCGCCCTGGTGCGTGACCCGGGCACACCGCGCGCACGTGCCGTCGAGGAACTCGGCGCCGAGTTGGTCGTCGGTGATCTCACCGAACCCGCGAGCCTTGAGGCGGCTGTGGACGGCGTGCGCGGTGTCTTCTCCGTGCAGATGCCCGCTCACACCGGGCAGGGCTTCGACTTCGCCGGTGAGGTCGAGCAGGCCGTCAACCTCATGACGGCCGCGCGGGCCGCCGGGGTGGGGCAATTCGTGCAGTCCTCCACCAGCGGTGTCGGGCAGCACGTCGAGGCGCCGGGGTGGGCGGAGGGGCGGTGGGCGGCGCTGGAGGCCCCACTCGGCACGAAGGCCGCGATCCAGGACCGGCTGCGTGCATGCGGCTTCCCCTCTTGGACGTTGCTCAAGCCGTCGTTCTTCATGGAGAACTTCGAGCCGTCCATGCGGTTCTACTTCCCGCGCGGCGTCGAAGGGGGCCTGGTCACCGTCGTCAAGCCGGGAACGCGTCTGGCGCTCGTGGCGGCCCGGGACGTGGGCCGGGCCGCGGCAGCCGCGTTCTCCGCCCCCGCCGAGTTCCACCGGGTGGAACTGGAGCTGAGCAGCGACTACTTGACGATGACTCAGATCGCCGAGATCCTCTCCCGCGCCCTGGGCGTCCCGCTGACCGCCCCCGACATGACCGAGGAACAGGCGCGCGCCGCCGGTATGGGTGACATGGGTGCGACGCACGCGTTCATGGAGGCCGTCGGCCAGCCGGCCCGGCCGGAGTTCGCCCGTGCGCTGGGCATCGGCCTGACCGGCTTCGAGGAGTGGGCGCGAGACCTCAGGCCGCGTGACGAGCGGCTGCCTTGAGCAGCGCGTCGACCTCCGCCTCCGTCGTCGCGAAGGACGTGACGAGGCGGACGACGCCCTGTCCCCAGCGGTCGTGGTAGAAGACGAACCCGTCCGCGAGGAGCCCGTCCACGACCTGCTGCGGCAGCCGGACGAAGAGGATGTTGGCGTCGGCCGCGCCGAGGAGTTCCACGCCGGGGATCGCCTTGAGGCCGTCCTGGAGGCGGGCGGCCATGGCGTTGGCGTGGGCGGCGTTGCGCAGCCAGAGGCCGTCGGTGAGGTAGGCGTCCAACTGGGCGGACTGGAAACGCATCTTGGCGGTGAGCTGGCCCGCGCGCTTGCCGCGGAAGGCTAGTTGGGAGGTCAGGGAGCGGTCGAAGACGACGATCGCGTCGGCGGTCATCGTGCCGTTCTTCGTCGCACCGAAGGAGAGCAGGTCGACGCCCGCCTTCCAGGTGAGTTCGGCGGGCGTCGCGCCGAGCGAGGCGACGGCTCCGGCGAAGCGGGCGCCGTCCATGTGCAGGCGCAGCCCGGCGTCCTTCGTGATCGCCCCCAACTCGCGTATCTCGTCGGCCGTGTAGACGGCGCCCGTCTCGGTGGCCTGCGTGACACTGACGACGGAGGGTTCGACGCTGTGGACGTCACCGGCCTTGTGGCGGACGGCCGTCCGGAGCTCCTCCGGGTCGATCTTCGCGTCGGCGCCGCCGAGCGGGACGAGTTTGGCGCCGGCGGTGTAGAACTCGGGTGCCCCGCACTCGTCGTTGTTGACGTGGCTGTCGCGGTGGCACAGGACGCTGCCCCACGGCGGGGTGAGGGTGGCGAGGCTCAGCGCGTTCGCGGCGGTGCCGGTGGAGACGAACAGGACGTCCACGTCGTGCTCGAAGAGGTCGGCGAGCCGGCGTCGTACCGATGCGGAGTGCTCGTCGGCGCCGTAGGGCAGGGCCGGTCCCGTGGCGGCGCGGGTCATCGCCTCGACTATCTCGGGCGGGGCGGCGGCGGTGTTGTCACTGCTGAAGATCACGGTCGGGGCTCCTTGGCGGCGTCGATGAGGTGGCGCAGGGCGGTGCGGTGCACGGCGTGGTCGGTGAGGGTGGGGAGGAACTCGGCGAGGTGGGCGGTGAGGACCGGGAACTCGTCGGGGTCGAGAGCGGCGAGGGCCCGGCGGGTGGTGGCGCGGGTGGCGGCGGGGTCACGGTGGTCGACGAAGCCCGCGCTGCCGAGAGTGAGGAGGTACATGCCCCGGTAGACGGCCATCGCCTCCGCCGGAGTCATCCCGATGGCAAGGTTGTCCGCGAGCTGGGGCTCCGCGAGGCGGGCCAGCAGATGCGGACCGAGCCAGGGCCGCGTGCCACGCAGGGCGAGAAGGCCGGGATGGGCCACGAGGACGTCGTACAACGCGACGAACCGCGTCTCGGTCACAGCCGCCCAGTCCCCGTCCACCCCCGTCTCGACCTCGGGGAGGCACCCGGCGAGATGATCGAGGCACAGATCGAGGAGACCGGCGAGATCCGCACAGCGACGCTGAAGCGAGGCCACCGAGATGTCGAGCCTGGCCGCCAGCGCCCTGAAGGTGAGCGCCTCGGGGCCGCCCTCGTCGACCAGCCGAAGAGCGGTCTCGGCGATACGGGCCGGGGTCGCGCGGTCGAGGGAGGGGATGTGCGGGGCATGCGGGTCAGCGTACGGTACACCGTATCGGACCATCCAGGAGGGAGGTCGGGGTCAGGGCACGCGGAGGCGTTGTCCTGGATCGGGTACCGGCATCAGGTGATCAAGGGGGACGGCGCTGTCGGGGAGCCGCACTTCGAGCGGTCCTATGCGCCGGCGGAGTCCGCCGGGGACCGCAGGCCGATGTCCTGCGCGGTGCGCCACCTCGGCTTCGCCGACCGGGACACGGGCCGCTTCGGGCAGGCCCGCGAGCGGCTCACCGAGTCGGTGACGCTGCGCCGGGAGATGGGCTTCCAGTCCGAGGTGCTCGTCGATCTGGTCGCGCAGGGGGCTGGTGTCGGCGCATGTCAGCCCTTCGGTGCGCGCACGCCGTGCAGGAACAGGTCGAGGAACTGTTCCCGTACGCCCGTCACGCTCACTCCGCGCCGCCGCGAGATGTGGGAGCTGAAGTTGGTCATCGCGGAGGCGAAGGACTCGGCGGCGACGGAGGGGTCCAGTTCGGGGCGGACCTCTCCTCGGCGCTGGGCGTCGAACAGGACGTCCTCGATGACCGCGAGCGGCTGGTCGACGCAGTCGCGCAGGAACGGCGCGTACAGCTCGGGGAAGTCGGGGAACTCGAAGGAGCAGCGGAAGACGATGAGCCACTGGGGGCTGTCCAGGGTCTCGGCCATCGTGGCGTAGAGGATCCGCAGGTCCTGCTCCAGGCTGCCGGTGCGGGGCGGTTCGAGGCGGCCGGAGAACGTATTGAGGGCCGCGAGGATCAGCTCGTCGCGCTCCGGCCAGCGGGAGTAGAGGGTGCGTTTGGCGACTTTCGCGCGCGCGGCCACCGAGTTGGTGCGGAAGCCCGCGACGCCGGTGACGGCGAGTTCGTCCACGGCGGCCTGGAGGATGCGCGCGTCCGCGCCGGGGTCACGGGGCCGGCCCGGTCGCGCGGCGGGCGGTGACGTGGCGGCCATGTGTTCTCTCCGGCTCGGCGCGGTCGCGGTCTCTTCGGTGCGGTGCGGTGCGGTCTCTTCGGTGCGGTTCCAGTCTCGCAGGCGCGATGTTTCACGACCGAAACGGTTTCGTATTCATCTGCTTACGCGGTAGCGTGGAGGCCGGGACACGAGGTGAGGGGGACGGCGGCCATGACCGGACACCCGACGACCGCACCGCCGCGCGCACGCCGCAGCCGGATCAGCCCGCAGCGTGAGGCCGAGTTGTACGAGGCCGTCCTGGACCTGCTGCGCGAGGTGGGGTACGACGCGCTCACGATGGAGGCGGTCGCCACCCGCACGCGTTGCAGCAAGGCGACCCTCTACCGGCAGTGGGCGGGCAAGCCGGAGCTGGTCGCACGGGCCCTGCGCCACCACAAGCCGGTCACCCTGCACCGCATCGACACCGGCTCCCTGCGCGGCGACTTCCACGCCCTGATCGACCAGATCGACGACCACCGGATAGCCGAGGACGCCGCCCTCATGCGGGGCCTGGCGAACGCCATGCACACCCATCCCGACCTCGCCCACGCCCTGCGCCACGCACTCCTCGAACCCGAGCTGAGCGGCCTGGCGACGGTCCTCGCCCGAGCGGTCGAACGCGGCGAGGTCCCCCCGGACACCCCGGCCCTCGCCTACGTCTCCCACTTCACCCTGGGCGCCCTGATCACCCGCCCACTGGTGGAGGGCACGCCCACGGACGCGGCCTTCCTGCGGGCCTATTTCGACGCTGCGCTGTTCCCGGCGCTGGGGGTGTGAAGGAGCCCTCCCGGGCACGACGCCGTTCCCGGCCTTCGGGCCGTGAGGCGATGAGTTTCGACCGTTCAGTCAGTCGTACAGAGGGAGAGCACCCGAGCGGAAGGCCGGCGATGAAGACTCCGTACGACACGCTGCACCGGTATGTGGACGAGGGGCGGATCCCCGGGGCCGTCGGCCTCGTGGCACAGGGGGACGACGTCCAGGTGGTGGCCGTGGGCTCGGTGGACGTCGAGGGGTCGGCGCCGATGGCACGGGACTCCGTCTTCCGGCTCGCGTCCGTCACCAAGCCGGTCACGGCGGCGGCCGTCATGATGCTGGTCGACGAGGGACGGCTCGCCCTCGACTCGCCCGTCGAGAGGTGGCTGCCCGAACTGGCGGCGCCGAGCGTGGTGCGCACCCCTTCGTCCCCGGTCGACGACGTCGTCCCGGCGGCACGTCCCGTCACGGTCGAGGACCTGCTCAGCTTCCGGGCGGGCTGGGGGTTGCCGTCCGACTTCTCGCTCCCGGCGGCGCAGGCGCTGCTCGGCGTGCAGGGAGACGTCCGGCCCCGTCAGGACTGGCCCGCGCCGGACACCTGGCTGGCCCTCCTCGCGCAGGTGCCGATGCTGTGCCAGCCGGGTGACGCCTGGCTCTACGGGACCCCCTCCGACCTCCAGTCCGTCCTGGTCGCCCGCGTGTCGGGACGTTCCTTCCCCGAGTTCCTCGCGGAGCGGATCTTCGAGCCGCTGGGCATGCGGGACACGGCCTTCGAGGTCCCCGAGGCGAAACGGCACCGCTTCACCTCGGCGTACGTGCCGGCCCCGGACGGCACGCTGACCCTGTCGTCCGCCCTCGACGACGACCAGTGGGCCACCACCCCCGCCTTCCCCTCCGGCGGCGGGGGCCTCGTCTCCACCGTCGACGACGTCCTCGCCTTCGCCCGCATGCTGCTGGCGGGCGGCGAGGCACCCGGCCGCCCCCTGCTCACCCCCGCCTCGGTCCGCCGCATGACCACCAACCACCTCACCGCCGCCCAGCGCACCGACGCCGCCCTCTTCCTCCAGGGCCAGGGCTGGGGCTACGGCGGCCAGGTCGACCTCTCCCCCACCGAACCGTGGAACGTCCCCGGCCGCTACGGCTGGGTAGGCGGCACCGGCACGACAGCCCACATCATCCCCACATCAGGAACCACCACGATCCTCCTGACCCAGGTCGCCATGACAAGCCCGACACCTACGCCACTGATGCGTGACTTCTGGAGAAGCACGGCCGCGTAGCCGCTGAGGGCGTCGCGCTGCCGCAGGGAGGCGGTCCGGGAGGGGTTGAACCGCGCAGCCACACCGCCCCCACCCAGCCACGGGCAGCCGCGCCGCACCCCGCCCCCACGTCTCGTGCCTCCACCCAACCGCGGGCAGTCGTGCCGCGCCGCCCCTCACCCACCCGCACCCGCCGCCTCCCCC
>DATCQX010000376.1:0-2056 GCA_036569285.1 Streptomyces sp. | reverse complement strand
ACACTCCTGGTGGAGTGGCCGAGAGGCGAGGCAACGGCCTGCAAAGCCGTCTACACGGGTTCAAATCCCGTCTCCACCTCCAAGGACGATTAGCTCAGCGGGAGAGCGCTTCCCTGACACGGAAGAGGTCACTGGTTCAATCCCAGTATCGTCCACTGAAGCCGCAAGGCTTCCCCGCGCGATTAGCTCAGCGGGAGAGCGCTTCCCTGACACGGAAGAGGTCACTGGTTCAATCCCAGTATCGCGCACCGGCCATGATCTTCGGATCGTGGTTTCTCCCGGACGATTAGCTCAGCGGGAGAGCGCTTCCCTGACACGGAAGAGGTCACTGGTTCAATCCCAGTATCGTCCACACTCCACCGAGGCCCCTGGTTTTCACCAGGGGCCTCGCGGTGTCTCAGCTGGAGAACAGCATGTGGCCGAAGCTCTTGTGGCGGTGATGCCCGCCGTGGTGGCCGCCGTGGTGCTGCGGGGCGCCCCAGGCCGGGCCCGGCGGGGGAACCGGCGGGGCCGGCGGGTACGCCTGCGGGCCGGGCTGACCCCACTGGCCCTCCAGGCGGGTCAGCGCCTCCAGCTCGCCGTAGTCCAGGAAGATCCCCCGGCAGTTGCTGCACTGCTCGATCTGGACGCCGTTCCGGTTGTACGTGTGCATCGCCGCGTGGCATTTCGGACACTGCATCATCGGCCCCACTCCTCACTGTTCGTTCCTGTTTCGCGTTACCCCAGGACAGACTCCGTCCGGGGCCGGTCGGTTGCACCCTACGGCGCGGACATCCGTCCGCAGGCCGCCACCAGTGCCTCCTCGACCTCGTCCAACGCCCGCCCCTCGGCCTGTGACTTGGCGATCGCGCGGGCGGCGGTCTGGACGGTCAGGGCGCGTGCGACGACGTCCAGGGCCGCCCAGGGGTCGCGGTGTGCGGCGAGGGCGGGGCCGTCGGCGTCCTGGTAGGCCGTGAGGAAACGGTTCCACTCCCGCGGGGGAAGAAGGCCGCAGGCGTACCAGGCGGCGGGGCGGGCGAGGTCCCAGGCCTGGACGCCGGTTCCGAGGTCGTCGACGTCGATGAGCCGCCAGCCGTCCGGCGTGCGGACCAGCTGGCCGAGGTGGAGGTCCCCGTGGCACAGCCCGCCGTCCGGCATCGGCGCCTCGCCGCGCGCCCACGCGGGCAGGCGGTCCCAGGCGCGGCGGACGGGCGTGATCGCCGGGTGGGTGCGGTCTTCGAGGCGGACGACGGCCAGGGCGGCCTTCGCCGGGCCGCGCATCGGCGGGAGGGCGGCCGGCGGGGTGCTGCGGTGGAGGCGGGCCAGGAGGGCACCGGCGGCCTCCCAGGGGGCCTCGTCGGGGGCGGCGGGGTCGACGGGGGTGCCGTAGGGCCAGAAGGTGACGAGGCGGTCGTGCAGCGGCACGGGGGTGGTGGTGAGGGGCGCGAGGAGGATCTCAGGGAGGTGCGCGGCCGTCCGCAGGCGGGGGGTGAGGTCCTTCAGGGGGGTGCCGGGGGCGTGCGCCTTCGCGACGGTGCCTTCGTGGCGGACGACGGTGGCGTCGGGGCGGTCCGCGAGGGTGGGCGTGGGGCAGGCGCAGGGCCGGGTGCCGGGGTGGGCCCGGGTGCGGAGGCTGAAGGTGAGGTCGGTGAGGAGGGTCATGGGGCCTTCTGTCGCGGACGTGCGCGGGGTGTCGCGGGCAAAGGTAATGCCGGCGCAGCTCCCCAGCTGCGCCGGCATTGTTGCCGTCCGCCGCACCCCCGTCCCCACGGGGTTTCATGGGTGGGATGTCCCCGCCCGGACCGCTCTTCCGGGCCTGGGGTCGCCGCTCAGCGCCCCAGCATCACGCCCACGGACGACGCCTGTGTGGCCACCGTCTCCCAGCCGCCGAAGACGACGAAGAGCAGGGCCGCGAGAGGGAGGACCATCAGCGTCGCCGTCAGAGGGTGACGACGGCCGGGCTCGGGCTTCGCGCGGTAGGTGCCCCGCGGTGCCGTGTAAGCCATGGCTCCTCCTTCCCGACATCAGTTGTCGTTGGCAGCGGCGGGTGTCTGACCTCGGGGGACGAGTGCTGCAC
>DATCQX010000375.1:0-13316 GCA_036569285.1 Streptomyces sp. | reverse complement strand
GAAGACGGCCCGGCCGGGCTGATTGCACCGGCCGGGCCGTACGAAACCAGTGATGGACGCAAGATGTCAGGTGCATGCCCATCTGCGGAAGTACCTTTCCGCGCAGGGACGTCATGGAGACATGGCTGAAAAGAGACGTGCCTCCGGCATCACGGGGCCGCAGTCCACCGGGAGTTCGGCGGCCTCGACCGCGCCCCGGCGCCTGTTGACGGCGTAGGGCCCTCCCGTGCAGGCCGGAGCGCCGGGCAGACTGCCCCGTTCCCGAACCTGGGGGGAGACCGTCCTTTCAGTACGCTCTGAGCCGCTGAAACGGACTTTCGTTCAAGCCCCGCTCCGCCTCCGCCGGCTCCCCGCATGCGCGGGGACCACCCTGTGCAGGCAGGGCGCGCGTCTCCTCGGCCGCGCCCGGCGCCGTCGCAGGGGTGGCCTCGGATCTGTGCCGGGACACCGGGCCCTGCTCGCGCTCACCGCCGGGATCGCCGTCGCCACCTTCCTGGTCCGGTTGCGGTATCCGCTGGACCAGTGGGTGCCGGTTCTGGACTTCCTCCAGGTCGAGCCCGCGCGGGTGCCGCAGTACGCCGTGTTCTTCACGCTCGGTGTGCTGGCTCACCGTCGCGGCTGGCTGGAGAGGTTCGAGGCGCGCACCGGGTGGGTGTGGCTGATCGGCGGGCTGCTGGGCGTGGCGTTGCTGTTCGCGGTGGGCGCGGACGCGGGCTGCTTCGGCGCGGGGGGATCCGACGGGCCGTCGGCGTTGTGGGCGGTGTACGAGAGCGCGTTGTGCGTGGCCCTGTGCGTCGGCCTGCTGACGCTGTTCCGGGAGATGGTGACGGGGCGCAGCCGCCTCTCCGCCGAACTCGCGGCCGGCTCCTACACCGTGTACATCATGCATCTGCCCCTCGTGGTCACCCTGCAGTACTACCTGGCCGATCGTGGCCTCGGCGCAGGAGCCGCTTGGGGCATCGTGTGCGTGATCGCGGTGCCGACGGCCTTCTTGAGCGCGGCGGTGCTGCGCCGAGTACCGGCTCTGCGGCGGGTGTTGTGAGGCAACAGTGCTGATGACGCGAGCCGCAGATGGGGTCGTCACGTCACTCGCTTACCTCCAGCTCCGCCAGCGCCACACCCACCCCCCGCACCTGCACCCGGACATACCGAACAGCACTGCCGTCCACCCGGTGCCAGCCCCGGCCGTCCGCTGACACCTCGACGGACGACGATGTCGGGGGCGTGCGCCAAGTGGGCCGGACCGTCTTCACGTCGGCCCGGCGGCGCAGGTCGACCGTGAGGGTGGCGTGGGCGGTGGTGGGGGACCAGGCGGTGGTGGGACTGCCGTCCACGGCTGCCTCGGGGGACAGGCCCGGTTCGGCGGAGGTCGCCGTCGTGGGGTGGCAGCGGGCCAGGTCGGGGGTGGGGGTGAGGTCGGGGCGGCGGGTCGGGAGGGTGAGGGTGGTGGAGAGGGTGCGGCGGCCCCCAGGGGTGTCCAGGGGGATGGGGGCGCCCGAGCGGAGGCGGACGGTCGTGGTGCGTGGGCCGAGCTCGATGTCGTAGGTCCGTCCGCGCCAGCGCATGCCGGACAGGCGTACGCCGTCGCCGAGTTGGGGAGGCAGGGTCGGGTCGAGGCGGAGGGCGTCGGCGCGCAGGCGCAGGCCGGTCAGGCCGTGGGTGAAGATCTGGAGGAAGCCTCCCTTGCCGGTGAGGAAGTCCTGCGCGGGGGAGCCCGCGAGGGGGTCGGACGCGCCCGCCTTGGCGCCGCGTGACTCCGAGAACAGGGCGAACGGGCCACGCGCGAAAGGCTCGTAGGCCCGCCGGAGGTACGTGTACGCGGCGCATCCCGGCTCGCCGATCGCCGCCGCGTCGATGGCGTGCACCGAGTCGGTCATGGCCGGGCCGTCGGGGTCGGTGCGCTCGGTGTAGTAGTCCAGCGTGGCCGCCGCCGCACCGGCAGGCATCGGCCACTCCAGCGGGTAGACCAGCAGGACGGTGTCGGCCTGCTTGATCGGGGAACCGGCGTACCCGTCGTACTGGAGGAAGACCTTGCGCGACGCGTCGTACGGGACACGCAGCCCGGTGGCGACGCGCTCCCAGTCGGCCGGGACCGGACGGCCGAGCGCGCGGGCCGCGTCCGCCGCCGCGCGCAGGGCCGTCGCGGCGACGGCGTTGGTGTACGCGCCGTCGGTGACGCCGTTGCTGTACTCGTCGGGACCCGCCACCTCTCTCACGGAGTAGGAGCCGTCCTTGTTCGCGGTGACCCGCGACGCCCAGTACCGCGCGAGCCCGTCGAGCAGCGGCCACCCCTTCTCCCGCAGCCACGGACGATCCCCGGTGGCCAGGTAGTACTGCCAGGCGGCCAGCGCGATGTCCCCCTGGAGGTGGTTCTGCGTGACGCAGTGCGGCGGCTGCCAGCTCTGGCACTCGTTCCACAGCTCGCCGCGGCTGCCGCTCGTCCACGGGAAGAACAGACCCCGGACGCCCGTCCGCGCCGCGTTCTCGGCCGCCGCGCTCCGCGTGCGGTCGCGGTACTCCAGGATCGGACGCGCCAGCTCCGGACGGGTGGCCAGCAGCGACGGGAACATCCACGTCTCCGCGTCCCAGAAGACCATCCCCGCGTAGTTGTCGCTGGTCAGCCCCGTCGGGGCGATGCTGTCCCGGCCGCCCTCCCGCAGCGACGACAGCAGGCCGTACTGCGCCGAACGCACCCAGAGTTGGAGATCGGCGTGGCCCGGTACCTCGATGTCCGCGGCCCACAACGCACGCCAGGCCGCCTGGTGGGACCGCAGCAGGGTCACCCAGCCGCGACGGGCGGCCCGGTGGGCGGCGGCCGGTGCGGCGGTCCGGGACGTCCGCGTGGTGTCGACGCCGATGTACTTGACGGCGGTGTAGGTCCGGCCGTCGCGGACGTCCAGCACGCTGTCCTGCCGTGCCTTCCCGGCGGACTGCCGCACACGCCCGCCGGGCACCTCGAACACGGACGCCACCGCGCCCTCGACACCGGTCCCGTCGGTCCGGAACCCCACCCGCACCGTCCGCCCGTCCACCGGGCCCGCACCCCTCTGCACGACCCGCCGCGCGCCTCTGCCGTCGATGAGGTCCGTGAGCGTGAGCCGGCCGTTCCAGTGCGGGGTGACCCGTAGGCGGACGGCGGCCGTGTGCGGGTCGTCCCGGGAGGCCAGCACCTCGTACGTGAGGTCGGTGCGGCGGCCGTCCCTTCCGGTCCAGGTGAGAACGGTGCTGACGACCCCGCAGCGCAAGGACAACGTCTGCCGATACCCACTCACCCGGCTCCCCGCGCCGTAGGTCTCCCCACCGGCCGTCACCTCCAGCGCACTCCAGTTGGGCAGCGCCGCCAGCGCGTCCCGGCCGGCCGTGTTCTCCGGCCCTCGCGCGTAGAGACCGGCCACGAAGGCGCCGTCATAACGCGGCGTGTACAAGGGCCAGCCGGTCTTCTCCCTGGTGGCCGCGTAGCCCGTCCCGGACGGGGGGACGCGGATGCCGAGGTATCCGTTGCCGACGTAGGGGTGGTACGGATCCTTCCCGTCGATCCGGGTGGAGACCGGCGCCCAGCCCGGCGCGGTGCAGCCGCCGCCGTACGGCGTGGCGTGGGCCGGGGGGAGCGGTGACACGAGCGCTGCCGCGAGGAGGGTCGCCGTGAGCCGGGAGATCTTCATGGGGGCGACGATGCCGGGGGTCGGGGGTGGGGAGGGGGAGATACGCCGGGGATTACCACGTACGGGGGGACCGGAGCTGCATCAGTTCGCCGCATTCTCCCGGCGGGCTGATGCAGTCTCGGCACCCGTGCGGCTCCGGTCGTCAGGATCCGCCGGCGTTGTTCGTATGCCTGATCAATACCCACTGGATCACGGGCAGGAGTTGGGTCAGGTTGTTGAACCATCGGCGCCGCAGGAAGATCGGATCGGCGTAGGCGTTGTTGATCCATCCATGGATGAAGGCTGAGATGGCGCCCCAATTGTTCTCCAGCTCGACGAGATCATTGCCGAGGGTGGAGGTTTCTCCGCCAAGACCGTTTCGAATCAGGTATTCGATTCGATTTTCGATCTCGGCGAATCGGGCGGCCTCTGCGATGGTCTGGATGAGGCGAACCATATGCCGGCCGAGTGTGTTTCGCTGCTGTGGGGTTCCGCTCAGGCTGGTACCCATCTGCTCAATGGCGTGAAGAGCTTCGTTGAGTGTCTGAGGCCCATAGGTCAGGTAGGTGCGATCGCTACCGCCGGGCGTCTGCGCGTAGTTCCCGGTCCACGGCAGCCGTTGTGGCTGAGGGATCTGCATGATGTCGGCGGCAGGGTTCACGCTGGCGTCGTTGAAGAAGCGATGGCTGCCGTTGCGGGCCCAGAAGCCGATGACATAAAGGCTGCGTGCCCAGAGGTAGATCGACGATGTGTGCGCGCCGTCTCGTACGATTTGGACCTCAAGCACCTCGTTGCCTCGGGAAGTGGTCTCCCATGCCTGATCCAGGTAGCGATGGCCGGCGAGATGGCGCAGGGAGTTGAGCATCTCGGAGTACGATTTCGCGGCCACGGCGCGCAGCGTAGGATCATTGGAAGTGAGATAGGTGACGTCCCATCTCACCGCATCGATCCGCGCGTCCGTCGGATCGGCCTTCGCGACCGCCGGGCTCAGCACCACGAAAAACGTCGAAAGAACGGCCAGGAGCGCAACCCAAACCGGAATTCGACGCGTCATCGAATGTGACACTCTTCCACCAGCACCTCTCTGTGGCATCACGATCATTTCTCCCCCGCCCGCAGACGCTGCGCCGCCGTGTCCCCACGTCGGCCCACCGGGATGACGCCCGTCGCGGCGGCGAGCCCGTAGGCGGGCATGTCGACGTACACCGACTCGTAGGAGCCGGCCGGGACGACGAAGGTCTCGTGCCAGATGCCGACGTGACCTTTTCCGGCGCGGGCACGTCGGTTGAACTCGGTCCAGGCGGGGCGGTGCACCTTGTCCCGCTGGTGGGCGTAGTCGAGAAGCTTCTCTTTGTCGGACCAGTACTGGACGACGTAGAAGTCCCGGAGGCTCCCGTAGAGCACCTTGTAGCCGAGGAGCCCGCTGCCCTTCTCCTCGGAGAGTTCACGCAGCATGCGCGGCATGGACCTGAATGCCGGAACCCAGCTGGAGAAGGCGCGCAGCCGGTTGATGCGCAGCCCGATGTGGAAGACGACGACGTCGCCCTCGGAGGCGGCGGTGTTGCGGCCCGGAATCACTTTCTCGGACATGACTCTCCTCCGGTCCTGTGTGGGATGGTTCGGCGGCGCTATCGAGAGAGCGCCTGCTCCTGGACGGCCGTCTCGATGAGCCCCACCGTCGCCCCCGGCCGCGAGACGAACACCAGGTGCGAGGCGCCCTCGGCCACCTGGGTCTTCGCACCGGAGCGCTGGGCCATGAACTCCTGGGTCGCCGGCGGGATGATCAGGTCGGCGCCGCTGATCAGGTTGTAGCTCGGGATGGTGTGCCACGCCTGCGGACCGGCGGCGGGCTCACCCAGGGCCGCGCCGGTGGCCGGGCGTTGTGTGATCGAGTAGAGGGTGGCCTCTTCCGCCGACACGTCGGCCGCGAAGTGGGCGTGGAAGACCTTCGGATCGATGTAGAGGTCGACCTGACCGTCGCCCAGCGGCACCGGCTTGAGGGACTCGCCCACGGTGCTGCCCGGGAACTTCTCGACCAGCGCCTGCGCGCTCTCACCCGTCTCCGGCACGAACGCCGCGAGGTACACCAGCGCCTTCACGCTGGTGTTCCCCGAGGCGGCGGCGGAGATGACCGCACCCCCGTACGAGTGCCCCACCAGCACGATCGGCCCCTCGATGCTCTCCAGCAATGCCCGGACGCCGGCCGCGTCGAAGGCCAGCCCCCGCAGGGGGTTCGGCGCGGCGATCACCGTATAGCCGTCGGCGACAAGCCGCTTGGTGACGGGGTTGAAGCCGCTGCTGTCGGCGAACGCCCCGTGCACGAGCACGATCGTCGGTTTCCCGCTCACCATGGACCAGCCTTTCTTTCGGACGACGGACGATGGACGACGGCCACTTCACGCTCGACGCAAAGCTAGGCCGGACCACTGGACGGGAACTGAACGCGCCCGGGCCCCGGTTCCGACACGGCCTTCACCGGTCATTCAGCCGACGTCAAGCCGACTCCGCCAACCTGAGTGCCCCACAAGACAGTTGACGGAGACTCAGCGCTTGTGAACAGCGCGCGTTCCCTCACCGGACACATGGACCAGGCCCGTACACCAACCGTAAAGTGGCAACGTCGCAGCCGGTCGTGATCGTGCCGTGAGTGTGGAGGTAGGGGTGGGCATGGCTTCCTCCGGAGGGCAACCGCGTCTGCAGATCCTCGGTCCCTTACGGATCTGGCGGGACGGCGTCGAACTGGACCCCGGCCCCCGGCAGCAGTCCTACCTGCTCGCGGTCCTCCTCGCCCGCGCCGGCAAGCCGATCAGCACGAGCGAACTGGTCGACCTGGTCTGGGCCGAGGACGTCCCGGCGTCGGCGGTGAACATCCTCCAGAAGTACGTCAGCGCGCTGCGAAAGCTCCTCGAACCCCTGCGGCCCCTGCGCGAGGCCGGCAACTTCCTGCACCGGCGCGGCACTTCCTACCTGTTCACCGCCAAACCCGCCACGCTGGACCTCGTCGCCTTCCGGGACCTCGTCGACGCCGCCAAGGCCGCCCTGACCTGCCACGACGACGAGACGGCCCTCGGCCACTACGCCGAAGCGCTCGGCCTCTGGCACGGCCCGGCGGGCGACGGCATCGCCGACGGCACGGCCGCGACGACGCTCTTCGCCGCACTCGACAACGAGTTCTACGACGCGTGCACGACGGCGGCGGAATTGGCCGTGTCGACAGGCCACCCGGAGCGGGTGCTCGCCGCCCTGCAACTGGCCGCGTCGATGGGCCCGTTCAACGAACCCGTGCTCGCCGGTCTCATCGGCGTCCTCGCCGCCGCCGGCCGCCAGGCGGAGGCCCTGACCGTGTTCCGCCAGGTCCGTGACCGCCTCGCCGACGAACTCGGCATCGACCCGGGCCCCGCGCTGGAGGAAGCACAACGGAGAATCCTCACCCAACTCCCGGCATCGCGGCCCGAGCCGGAACCCCGCCAGGAGGCCGGACGGCCCACGGCGGCCACCTTCATCGGCCGCACCGGCGAACTCACCGTCCTGCGGCGCGTCGTGGACCACGCACTCGCCGGCGACACCGCGATCGGCGTCGTCGAAGGCGAACCGGGCGCCGGCAAGACCCGGCTGCTGGAGGAGGCCGCAGCGGTCGCGGACCGGCTCGGCGTACTCACCGTCTGGGGCGCCTGCCTCGAAGGCACGGGGACGCCGGCGATGTGGCCGTGGGAGCAGGCGCTGAGCCACCTCGTCCGCAGCCTGCCCGCCGAGGCGGGCGAGCAGTGGCTCACCGGCGGCCTGGGCAGCCTCCTCGCGGCCCGGGACGACACAGCGCGGGACGGTGCGACGCGGGACGGTGCGACGCGCCGACTCCCCGACGGCAACGCCCAGTTCCGGCTCTTCGAACAGGTCGTCGCCCTCGTCGCACAAGCCTCCGCGCGACAGCCCACCCTCCTGATACTCGACGACCTCCAATGGGCCGACGCCACCTCCCTCCAACTGCTGCGCCACCTCGCGGGACGGCTGCCCCGGCGCACCGCGATCATCGGCGCGCTCCGCGACCGCGCACCCGCACTCAGCCCGGACCTCTCCCGGGTGCTCGCCGACGCCGGCCGCCGTCCCGGTCACCGGAGATTCCGGCTCGGCCCCCTCGGCCCGGCCGACGTCGCCGAACTCATCCGCCACGAGGCCGGCCAGGACCCCGGCGACGCCGTCGCCCACGCCATTCACGCCCGCACCTCCGGCAACCCGTTCTTCGTCCGCGAACTGTCCCGGCTCCTCAGCGGGGCGGGCGCGATCGGCGACGGCGACACCTCCGTGGCCGCCGGGGTCCCCTCCACCGTCCACGACGTCGTCCGCGACCGGATGGCCGGGCTCGACGACCGGGCCCGCGACCTGCTGCGGATGGCGGCGCTCATCGGCCGCGACGTCGACCTCAGGCTGCTGTCCCGCGCCACCGGCGTGGACGTCGCCGACTGTCTTCACCGCCTGGAACCGCTGTACACGCTCGGGCTGCTCGAACCCGGACCGCACGACCCCTCCTCGCTCCGCTTCGCACACGACCTGGTGCGCGAGTCGGTCTCCGTGAGCGTGACGCAGGGACAGGCCACCCGCCTGCACCTGCGCATAGCGGACGCCCTCGAAGAGATCCACGCCGACGACGAGGACGTCTCCGAACGCCTCGCACACCACCTGTGGTCCGCCGGCCCCCTCGTCGAACCCCCGCGCACCGCGCAGACGCTGATCCGCGCCGGGCGCCGCGCGGCGGCCAAACTCGCCTTCGAGTCCGCCAACCGGCAACTGCGCCTCGCGGTACAGGCCACCCGGGCCTCGGGGCTCATGGAACTGGAACTCACCGCCCTCACCCTGCTCGCCATCGTCGTCAGACGGCAGTCGGGCTACGACGCCTCGACGTTCGACCTGCTGGAGCGCGGCGAGTACCTGGCCGGCACCCTCGGCCGGGAGGCGGAGGCCGCCGACTTCCTCTTCATCCGCACGATGGGGGCCTACACCGCCATCGAGAAGGGCCGCGGGGAACTGGCCCGCCGGCTGCACGAACTCGGCCAGACGTCCGCCGACCCCGCCGTCCGACGCTACGGACGGCACGCCTGGGGCCTGTACCAGTGGGACATCGGCAACATCGGCGAGGCCTACCGGGCCCTCGCCAAGGAGGAGACCGCCGCCCCGCCGGACGAGGAGACACCGCTGCGGCGGGACGGCGGCATTCCCGGCGAGGGGCCCGGCTGGCGGGCCGTCATGACCGCGCTGCACGGCGACGTCGACGCGGCGCTCGCCTTCGTCGACACCTGGGACACCCCGGGGGACCCGTACGCCGCCTCGGTCTGGGTCTACTACACGGGCATGATCACGTCCATGGCCGGGGACGCCGAAGCGGCACGGCGGGCAGGCTCGCGCTGGGCCGCCGCCGGGTTCGTGCGCCTGCGCTCCAACATCGACTTCTACATCCGCCAGTACTGGTGCTGGGCACGCGCCCTCACCGGCGAGGACCCGGCCGGCGCGGCGGCCGAGGCCGAGGAACTCCTGGCCGCCGACCTGCTCGACCCCCCGCAGTGGGGCGTCGCCTACCACCACGTGCTGATCGCCGAGATGTGGCTGGCGGCCGGCTCGCCCGAGCGGGCCGCAGCCGCACTCGACCGGGCCGACCAGGCGATATGGGACTTCGGCCAGCGGTACGCCGAAGGGCTCCTCCTGCTGCTGAGGGCACGCCTCCTCCAGGCACGCGGCGCACCGCCCACCGCGGTCCGGGCCGCCGCCGAACACGCCTGCGCGCGATCCACCGCCCGCGAGGCCCACCTGTTCGCACGACGCGCCGAACGACTGGTCCTGAACTCCGGAGGCACCGCATGACCGTCAGCCCCGGGACACAGGAGGGGCTGACGGCCCTGGCCCGCGGCCTCTCGGCACCGAAGGGCTTCACCGACGCCAGCCTCGCCGCCCCCGTCCCCGGCACGATCCGCTTGCTGGGCGGCATCCCCGAACCCACCGCTCTGCCGGCCGGGGAGATCGGCGAGGCGTCGGCGCGGCTGTGGCAGGCCCAGAGCGCCGGCATCGGGAGCCTCCAGTACGGACCGCCGCAGGGATCCGCGGCCCTGCGCGAGTGGATCGCGCGCCGGGAGGGCGTCGACCCGAGCCGCGTCGTCGTGACGAACGGCGGCATGCACGGCCTCGCGCTGACGGTCCTGACCGTCGTCGAGCGCGACGCCACCGTCGCCGTGGACGACCCCGTCTTCCCGGGCTTCCTGTGGGCCCTGGAGATGTCGACGACCCGGATCCTGCCCGTACCCGTCATCGACGACGGCCTCGACGTCGACCACCTCGCCCGGCGCCTCGCCACCGGCACCCGCATCGCCGCCGCCTACACCGTGCCCGACTTCCACAACCCCTCCCAGGTCACCCTCTCGGCACCGAAACGGCAGGCACTGGTCGAACTCGCCGACCGGTACGGCTTCTACGTGATCGTCGACAACCCGTACCGCGAACTGCGCTTCGCGGGACAGGACCAGGGCGTCGAGGCCTTCAACCGGTCGGACCGGGCGATCCACGTCAACTCCTTCACCAAGACCCTCGGCCCCGGCTGGCGCGTGGGCTGGCTCGTGCTGCCCGACCACCTCGTCGACCCGGTGACCCGGCTGCGAGGCCGCCTCGACGTCCACACGTCCTCGGTGACACAGGCGGTGATCGAACAGCTCGTCACCGACGACGCCGGCCGCTTCGACCGGATCGTGGGCGCCGCCACCGCGCTGTACCGGGAACGCGCCGACGTGCTGACCGACGCCCTGCGCGAACACCTCCCGGACGCCCTCGACGTCGTCGCCCCCGAAGGCGGGCTGTTCCTGTGGCCGCGCCTCACCGACGACACCGTGGACCCCGCGGCGCTGCTGCGGCGGGCAGCCTCCCACGGCGTGCTCTACCAGCCGGGCGAGTTCTTCGCGGCAGACCCCCGGCAGCGCTCCTTCACCCGGCACCTGCGGTTGTCCTACAGCGACCGCACCCCGGAGGAACTGCGGGAGGCCGTACGCCGACTGGCCCTGGCCTTCTGAGAACACAGACAGTCCCGCACCGCGGATCCCCTGGAGGGGGCTCATGCCCGACGTCCGGCTTCCCCTGCGCGCACTCGTCCCGTTCGCCGCCGGTTCGATCGGCATGGGCGTCTGGGTCACCGTCCCCGGAATCTTCCTGCTGTACTTCCTCACCGACGTCCTGGCCGTCCCGCCCCAGACGGCCGGCATCGCACTGCTGGTGCCGAACGTCGCCGACATCGTCACGCACCCATGGGTGGGTCGGCTCTCCGACGCCGACCTCGCCCGCACCGGCCACCGCCGGAGACTGATGACGGCGGGCTGCGCCGTCCTGCTCGCCTTCGTCGCCCTGTTCGCCGTGCCGACGGACCTGCACGGCACGACCGCCGCCCTGTGGGTCGCCGTCGCGCTCGTCGCCGGGAACCTGCTCTACTCCTGCTACCAGGTGTCCTACCTCGCCACCCCCGCCGACCTGGGCATCGGCTACCACGAGCGGACCCGCCTCATGGGCTACCGCAGCTTCGTGATCATCGTCAGCGTCCTGCTCGCCGGAGTGGCCGCGCCGCTCGTCGCCGGCGACGACCCGGGCGTCCGCGACTACACGCGCATGGCCCTGCTGCTCGGCGTGATCATGCTCGCGGGGATGCTCGCCGGCATCGCCGGCGTCGCCCGCCTCAACGCCGCCGCACCGGGCACCCCGGCCGCTCCGGGACACCGGGGCGGACTGCTGACGGCGCTGCGCGACCGGCAGTTCCGGGCGCTCACGGCGTCCTACCTGACCGTCGCGATCACCATGAACCTCGTCCTCGCCGCCATGCCCTACTTCGCCGAGTACGAACTCGGCCGCTCCACGCTGACGACCGTGCTCATCGCGGCGTTCATGACGCCGGCGGTCCTCACGACACCCCTGTGGGTACGGGTGGCCCGGAGGTTCGGCAAGCAGCGCAGCCTGCTCACCGCCCAGACGGCGTTCGTCGCCGGCGCGCTGGTCCTGGCCCTCGGCGCCGCCGCCGGACTGCCCCTGCTGATCGCGGCCGTGGCGGTGCTGGGCGTCTCGTTCGCCGCGATGCAGCTGATACCGCTGTCGATGATGCCCGACGTCGTCGCCTCCGCGGGGCCGGACGGCACCGCGAGCGCGGGCAGCTACACCGGCGTGTGGACCGCAGCCGAGGCCACCGGCGGCGCGCTGGGGCCGTACGTGTACTCGGCCTGCCTGGCCACGGGTGGATTCGTGGCCGGCGGCGCGGGGGAGCACACCACCCAGTCCTCCGGCGCGCTGGCGGCCGTCCGCTACGGCTTCACCCTGGTACCGGCTCTGCTCATGACGATCGCCATCGTGCTGCAACGCCGGTACACCCTGGACCGCGCCCACGGTGAAGCGGCCCCGCGCAGCGCCCGGCGCTCTGTTCAGTCCCCGTAAAGTGACCGCTTCTACGCTGGCCCGCGAGACCGACCGAGAACACCGGAAACCGAAGGGGCCGCAACGATGACGACAACTCGCCGGGGGCTGTTGGCAGGATCGGCCGCGGTCGTGGCGGGCGCCGCGCTCGACGCGCCCGCAGCGCAGGCACACACCCCGAAGCCCACCGTGGTCCTCGTCCACGGAGCGTTCGCCGACGCCTCCGGCTGGAACGGCGTCGCCGCCCGGCTGATGCGCGCCGGCCATCCGGTCGTCGCACCGCCCAACCCCCTGCGCGGAGTGGCCTCCGACTCCGCGTACCTGGCCTCCCTCCTCGCCACCCTCACCGGCCCGCTCGTCCTCGCCGCGCACTCCTACGGCGGGATCGTCGTCACGAACGCCGCGACCGGCAACCCGAACGTGAAGGCGCTGGTGTACGTCGACGCGTTCGCGCCCGACGAGGGCGAGACGCTGCTGGCCCTGCAGACGAAGTACCCCGGCAGCAGGATCAACGATGCGGCGCTGGACCTCCGCCCCTACGGCGACGGCCAAGTCGACGGCTACATCAAGAAGGAGTTCTTCCACGACGTGTTCGCCGCCGACCTGCCGCGTGCCACCACCGACCTCATGTGGGCCGGCCAGCGGCCCGCGGACGTCCGCGCCCTCGGGGAACCGTCCGGCGCCCCCGCCTGGAAGACCGTCCCGTCCTGGTACCTCGTCGGCCGCCAGGACCAGGTACTGCCCCCGGCCGCCCAGCGGTTCATGGCCCGCCGCGCGGGCGCGCACACCGTCGAGGCCGACGCCTCGCACGTCGCGATGATCGCGCGGCCCGCCGCGACGGCCGCCCTCATCGAGCGCGCGGCACGCTGAACCGTACGTCAGGCCCGCTGGAGGTCTACCTCCGTCTTGTGGTCGTCCTCGTCGAGGGCGAGCCAGCGGTGGCACGGGAACTCCGCGTGGTCGCCGTCGACGTCGATGGTGACCCGGTTCAGGAACCAGCCCGCCTTGTCGCCCGAGTTGTCGTGCCGGATGTTGATGCGCTCCACGCGGCCGACGTCGCTGAGGTCGAGGGTGAAGTGGTCTTCCTTTCCGCGCTCGAAGTTGTCCTCGGCGTTGTCGAGGGTGGCCGGTCCGACGGCCCGGATGCTGCCGTAGATGGTGATGAAGACGTTCGCGTCAGTGCCGGCGTTCTCCACGTCACCGGTGAAAGTGGAAACTCGATACTGGGGCATTCCTGATCCCTCCCGCGGCCTG
>DATCQX010000374.1:0-6159 GCA_036569285.1 Streptomyces sp. | reverse complement strand
GCCTCCGGGCCGTACTCGCGGCCGAAGCCGGACTCCTTGACGCCGCCGAAGGGGACGGCGGGGTCGAGGAGTGCCCAGTCGTTGATCCAGACGATGCCGGCGTCGAGGCGGTCGGCGACGCGGTGGGCGCGGGAGAGGCTGCCGGTCTGGATGCCCGAAGCCAGGCCGTAGGGCGTGGAGTTGGCGAGTTCGACGGCCTCGTCCTCGGAGTCGAAGGGCTGGACGGTGAGGACGGGCCCGAAGATCTCCTCCTGGACGAGCCGGGAGTCGTTGGGGAGGCCGGTGATGACGGTCGGCCGGTAGTAGTAGCCGCCGTCCAGATCGAGGCGTTCACCCCCGCAGACGATCCGCCCGCCCTCCTTGCGGGCGAGGTCGACGTACTCCTCGACCTTGCGCAGATGCCGCTCCCCCGCCATCGGGCCGACGACGGTCTCCGGGTCGCGGGGATCCCCGACCGGGATACCGGGGACCGCGTCGGCGAGGATGTTCAGCAGCGTCGTACAGACCGGTCGGGCGACCAGGAGACGCGGCCCGCCCATGCAGAACTGCCCGGTGTTGAAGACGAACCCCTTGATGATCGCGGCGACGGCCTTCTCCAGATCCGCGTCCTCGAAGACGAGGTGGGGCGCGTTTCCGCCCAGTTCCACGGTGACCGGTTTCAGCGCCTGCCCGGCGACCGCGGCGACGTGCCGGCCGATCTGCGTGGACCCGGTGAAGGCGACCTTGTCGATCCCGGGGTGCCGCAGGAGCGCCTCTCCGGCGACGGGCCCGGTGCCGGTGACGACGTTGACGACGCCGTCGGGAACGCCCGCCCGCTGGAGCAGCCCGGCCATGTGGAGCGCGCTGAGCGGGGTTTCGTCGGCGGGTTTGTGAACGACCGTGTTCCCGGCGGCCAGTGCGGGAGCGATCTTCGAACCGGCCAGGATCAGCGGGAAGTTGAACGGCGTGATCGCGGCGACGACGCCGAGCGGACCGCGTCTCGTGTAGGCGTGGGCGTCGTGCTGGGTCTCGCGTACGGAGCCGTCGAGGGAGAAGGCGAGGGTGGCGTAGTACTCGTAGTCGTTGGCCGCGTTGGTGACGTCGACCGCGCGGGCCAGCGTGATGGGCTTGCCGACGTCGAGGCTCTCCAGCTCGGCGATCGTCTCGGCCTCCTGGCGGATCAACTCGGCGACGCGCAGCAGGATGCGGCCCCGTTCCCGGCCGGTGAGGCGGGCCCAGGGGCCGCTCTCGTACGCCGCGCGGGCGGCGCGCACGGCGTCGTCGACGTCGGTGGGGCCGGCTTCGGCGACGGTCGTGACCGCGCGGCCCCGGGAGGGGTCGATCACCTCGGTGCGCGCTCCGTCGGCGGCTTCCCGCCACTGCCCTCCGATGAAGAGCTGCCCGGGGTCGATCTGGAAGGCGGTCATCGCCACTCCTCGGGTCTTGCGGCTCCGTCGCCGCGCTGTAACCGACAGGAATCCTGGTGGTTTGCAGTGTCATTACGGACAGGTTTCCTGTCAATGGTTTACGCTCGCCCCATGGCCGGAAGCGCACCCCCCTCCCTCCTTTACATGGTCAAACAGCTCGAACTCGCCGTCCGCTCCCGGCTGGACGAGCTGGTGCGGCCGTCAGGGATCACCGCCTTGCAGTACACGGCGCTCACGGTCCTGGAGCGCCACGACGGCCTGTCCGCCGCCCAGTTGGCCCGCGACTCGTTCGTCACCGCGCAGTCGATGGCCGATCTGGTGCGCTCCCTGGAGAGCCGGGGCCTGATCCGCCGTGAGCCGAATCCGGCCAGCCGGCGGGAGCTGAGGATCCTGCTGACCGACGCCGGCCGGGAGCTGCTCGCGCTGCACGCGGGGCCGGTGCGCGAACTGGAGAAGCGCATGGTCGGCGAGTTGACGAAGCACCAGACGGACCAGTTCCGGCAGTCCCTCACCCGGGCGTGGCAGGCCCTGTCCTGACCCCTGGAAGCGGAGTCGGGGCCCCCGGTGCGAACTGGCTGACTATGAGCGGTCCTTTTTCGATGACATATGTCAATCGAACATGCTGAAATTCACTCCATCGGGGGTAACTTGCTGGAGCAGGCGCCGCCGAGCGCTCCCCAGTGTCCGCAGTTTCCCATCCGCCGGCCCGTGCTGGAGGCAATGCCATGGTGCCGCAGGAACCCCTGGTCGACACCCCTCACCTGCGTATTCGTGAGAAACAGGGGTACCTCGTGCTGGAGTTCCACGGCGAGATCGACATCGTCGCGGCGATGGAGATCCAGCCGCACATCGACGACCGCGTCACGGGCCAGGCCCCGCGCGTACTCATCGACCTCACCCCGGTCGATTTCTTCGACTGCTCGGGGCTGCGGCTGCTCTACCGCGCCCGCAGCCGGGCCCTGGAGCGCGACGGCGAGCTGCGCCTCGTCTGCGTGCACCCGCTGACCCTGCGGATCCTGCGGGCGACGGGCCTGTCGAAGCTCCTGCCGCCCGCGCCGAGCGTGGAGGCGGCCCTGGGCAAGCCCGGGGAGACCTTATGACCGGGGCCGGGACCAGGGCTGAAGTCGGGGCTGGGGCTACGTCAGGATCTTCGTGACCTGCCCGGCACCCACCGTCCGCCCGCCCTCACGGATCGCGAACTTCAGTCCCTCCTCCATCGCGATGGGCTGGATGAGCTGGACGAGCATGCCCGTGTTGTCGCCGGGCATGACCATCTCGGTGCCCTCGGGGAGCGTCACCACGCCGGTGACGTCCGTGGTGCGGAAGTAGAACTGCGGGCGGTAGTTCTCGAAGAACGGCGTGTGCCGCCCGCCCTCGTCCTTGGACAGGATGTACGCCTGCGCCTCGAACCGGGTGTGCGGCGTCACCGAGCCCGGCTTGATGACGACCTGCCCCCGCTCGACGTCCTCCCGTTTGACCCCGCGCAGCAGCAGCCCGACGTTCTCCCCGGCCCACCCCTCGTCGAGGAGCTTGCGGAACATCTCGATGCCTGTCACGGTCGTCCGCGTCTTCTGCTCGTGGATGCCGATGATCTCGACCTCGGTGTTCACCCGCAGCGTGCCGCGCTCGATGCGGCCGGTGACGACCGTGCCCCGGCCGGTGATCGTGAACACGTCCTCGATCGGCATCAGGAACGGCCGGTCCACGTCCCGCTCCGGCTGCGGGACGGCCACGTCGACCGCGTCCAGCAGATCCAGCACCGACCGCGTCCACTCGGGGTCGCCCTCCAGCGCCCGCAGCGCCGAGACGCGGACGACGGGGACGTCGTCCCCGGGGAACTCGTACTCGCTGAGCAGCTCGCGCACCTCCAGCTCGACGAGTTCGAGGATCTCCTCGTCGTCCACCATGTCCGTCTTGTTGAGCGCGACGACGATGTACGGGACGCCCACCTGCCTCGCCAGCAGGACGTGTTCCTTGGTCTGCGGCATCGGCCCGTCGGTCGCGGCGACGACCAGGATCGCGCCGTCCATCTGGGCCGCGCCCGTGATCATGTTCTTGATGTAGTCGGCGTGTCCGGGGCAGTCGACGTGCGCGTAGTGCCGGGCCTCGGTCTGGTACTCGACGTGCGCGATGGAGATCGTGATGCCGCGCTGGCGCTCCTCGGGCGCCTTGTCGATCTGGTCGAACGGGGTGAACGGGTTCAGGTCGGGAAACCGGTCGTGCAGCACCTTCGTGATCGCGGCGGTGAGCGTGGTCTTGCCGTGGTCGATGTGGCCGATCGTGCCGATGTTCACGTGCGGTTTGGTCCGCTCGAACCTTGCCTTCGCCACTGCGGGCCTCCTGGTCGCATGAGGGGCGCCGGGCGTCCGATGAGCCGTCAACCGGCATCTGAGGTGCCGTCAACTGGCGCCTTACTCCTGTCTATTCGCTCACCGGCCCGTCGAACAGGGCGCTGACGGACTCCCCGTTGTGAATCCGGCGTACGGCCTCGGCGAGCGCGGGCGCGATGGACAGCACGCGCAGCTTGTCGGTGTGCTCCTCGGCCGGGACCGGGACCGTGTTCGTGCACACGATCTCCAGGACGTCCGCCTGCTCGCTGAGCCGCTTCAGCGCACCGGCCGCGAACAGCCCGTGCGTACAGGCGATCCGGATCGAGCGCGGCCTCAACTCCCTCAGCTTGCCGAGCAGTTCGAGAACCGTGCTGCCCTTGGCGATCTCGTCGTCCAGGACGATGACGTCCCGCCCCGCGACCTCGCCGATCACCGAGCTGATGCTGACCCGGTCGTCCGCGAACCGCTGTTTCGCGCCCGCCGCGACCTGCGCGCCGATGAGCCGCGCGAACGCCGCCGCCTCCTTCGCGTTGCCGAGGTCCGGGGAGACGACGGTGGTGCGCGAGAGGTCGTACTGCCGGAAGTGCGCGGCCAGTTCACGCAGCGCGTGCAGGTGGTCGACCGGCACCGAGAAGAAGCCGTGCACCTGTGGGGAGTGCAGTGTCATCGCCAGCACCCGGCTCGCCCCGGCCGACACCATCAGGTCCGCGACGAGCCGTCCGCCCATCGAGATCCGGGGCGCGTCCTTCTTGTCCGAGCGGGCGTAGGAGTAGTGCGGCAGGACGACGGTGATCCGCCGCGCGGACGCACCCCGCGCCGCGTCGCACATCAACAGCAGCTCCACCAAGTGCTCTTGGACCGGCTTCACCAGCGGCTGCACCAGAAACACGTCCCGTTCGCGGCAGTTGGCCTGCAACTGCACCTCAAGACAGTCGTTCGCGAACCGGCTGACCTGCGTGGGGCGCAGCGGCACGCCCAGATGGGCGCAGACCTCGGCGGCGAGTTCGGGGTGGGCACTGCCGCTGAAGACGGCGATGTCTCGCACGATCGACTCCTGGGGGTCGGATGATCATGTCGGGGGCCCTATGGTACGGAGCTGGAGTAAGTGGGGGGTGCGGGAGGCGAGTTGAGGGGGAGGGAGGTGACCTCACTTCGCCAGGAAGTCCGTCACCGCTCGCCGGTACTCCTCCGGCTTCTCCCTGTCCACGAGGTGCCCGGCGCCCTGCACCGTCAACAGGGTCGCGTCGGGGAGGACTTCGGCGTACTCGCGGGCGATTCCCGGGTTCTTGTAGTCGCAGTCGCCTCGGACGATCAGGACGGGGACGCCGGTGCGGCGCAGGGCGGGGCGGGGGTCCGGGACGGTCGACTGGTCAGCTGTGGTGAGCTGGTTGGAGTAGAAGCCGGGGAGCGAGCCCGGGAGGTCCTTGAGGGGCCGGTCGGGGTGGCAGGTCGCGGCGGGCGCGGCGATCGCGAGGAGTTTCGCGAACACCGGGTCGATCTCCGCGTCCCCGACCACCGCGTGCGCGGCCCTCGGGTCCGCCGCCATCAGGAGCGACCACGCCATCAGCCGGGGTTTCGCCTCCAACTCGTCGATACGCCCCTGGAGTTCCGGAGTCAGCCGGTCCCAGATGTCCCCCTCGCCCCGGTCCTTCCACGCCGGCGCCCACAGCACCCCCGGCGAGGTCAGCACCATCCTCTCGACGTGCTCCGGGTACGCCGCGAGATACTCGGCGGCGAGCGTCGCGCCCCAGGACGCGCCCATCAGGACGATCCTCTCCGCGCCGATCCGCTTCCGCACCGCCTCCAGGTCCGCGACCTGCCGGGCGACCGTGTACCCCGTCGGATCGGCGAGCCTCGTCGATCGCCCCGAGCCCAACTGGTCGTAGGAGTACACGTCGTAGCCGCGCCCGGCGAGAATGCGCTCCATCTGGCCGGGGCCGTCTCCGGGGGTGCCGGGGCCGCCGTGCAGCACGACGACGGGGGTCGGCCGGGGCGTTCCGCGCGCGGGAAGCCGCGTGTAGGCGAGCCGCGAACCGGTCCCCAACTCCCAGTAGCCCGTGGGCTTCGCACGCGGAGTGGGCGGGGGTTCGTCGAGGGGCTTCAGGACGGTGAGGGCGGCGGCGAGGGCCGTGAGGGCGACGACGGTGGCGGTGATCGTCGCGGTGATGCGGGGGCGGCGGATTCCGGCGTGGACGAGGAGGGCGCAGGTGACCGCCCCTGCGGCGAGTCCGGCCGCCGCGAACAGCCAGGGGACGGGGGTCAGGGTGGCGGTGGCCCAGGTTCCCGCGAGTGCGGCCACCGGGGAGAGGAGGATGCCGAGGAGGGCGAGGAGGGCTCGGGCCGTGAGGCGCAGAGCGCGGAATCGGTGGGGCTTCGGGAGGGTCGGGGGCTGCTGGAGGTGGGTTGTCGTCATGAGGCGATGC
>DATCQX010000373.1:0-3902 GCA_036569285.1 Streptomyces sp. | reverse complement strand
TCGCCGTCGACAACGAGCAGGGTCGAGAGCTCGACCGTGTCGCCAACCTTGGCAGTGGAAATCTTGTCAACCTCAACGATGTCGCCGACAGCAACCTTGTGCTGGCGACCACCGCTGCGCACGATGGCGTACACGCGGATCTCACTCTCTCGCTCGGGAACGGCACCCCCGCAGTCCAGCCAACCGGTCATGAACACAGCCAGCCTCTCCCGGCCACGAGCCGCACCCGGAAGGAAAAAAGGTTTACGGGGATGTGGCGCGCCCATTGACACGCCGACGCC
The DNA here is from genome assembly GCA_036569285.1 of Streptomyces sp. Classification (GTDB taxonomy): domain Bacteria; phylum Actinomycetota; class Actinomycetes; order Streptomycetales; family Streptomycetaceae; genus Streptomyces. The sequence continues at coordinate 3,621 of DATCQX010000373.1, read as the reverse complement.
CCAGGCTACGAGAAACGCTCCGCTGTGGTCAAACCGGGCTGGGGGGGGAGCCGGGTAGCCGGGGCATTTCCTGAACAGCCGGCCGGGCATCACCGCCCAGGAGCGCGGGACGAGCTTTCAGCGCCGGGCACGGGCGAGGTTTTCAGGAGCACGGGGCAAGCCTTCAGCGCCGGGCACGGCAACGCCTTCAGGGGCGCGGGGAACTGCGCGACCAGCCACATCCGGCCCGCAGCCGCCCGACGACAGAGCCCGGCACCCCTGCGAAGCAACCCGCTCCACAGGAAATGCCGGGCCCGACGACTCAGCTCTCGTCAGCCGAAGCAGAAGCCGACACCGACGGCGCAGCCGCCTGCTCAGCCGCAGCGGTCTTCTTCGCCGCGGCCTTGGTCGTCGCCTTCTTGGCCGTCGTCTTCTTGGCCGCGGTCTTCTTCGCAGCCGTGGTCGTCTTCTTGGCGGCCGTCTTCTTCGCGGTAGCCGCCTTCTTGGCCGTGGTCTTCTTGGCGGTCTTCCGCGCAGCGGTCTTCTTGGCCGCCACCGGCGCCTCAGCTTCAGCTTCAGCCTCGGTCGAGGCCTCCACCGCCGCCGGCACCACCACAACCGCCGCCTCTTCGGAAGAACTCGGCGCCGCGACCTCCCGCACAGCCCGCCGACGCGGACGCGCAGGCGCCGCAACCGGCTCCTCCACGACCTCGGCGACCTCCGCGACCTCGGCCACCGCGACCGGCGCCGACGCCTCGACCACGGTCACCACGGCAGCCTCAGCCCCCGCAGGCGACCCGGCGGGCGCGGACGCCTTCCGAGTGGCCCGCCGACGCGGCCGCCCGGCAGGCGCGGCAGCCTCCGCAGGCGCGGCAGCCTCGACCACCGTCTCCTCGGCCACGACAGGAGCCGCAGCCTCCTCAACGGCCTCGACCACCGGCGCTTCCTCGACCACCGGCGCCACCGGATCCTCGACAGCCACCGGATCGGCGACGACCTCAGCGGCCGAAGCCGCCTCACTCACCGCCGTCTCCTCCCGGCGCCGCCCACCGGGCGAGGAAACCCGACGGCTGGCCCGCCGACGCCCCCGCCCCCGAGAAGCAGCGGCCTCGGCCTCGGCCACGCTGCTGAACAGCTCCTCGTCGGGCTCGAACTCCGGCGCGGGCAGAGCGACCGGCGCGGCCACCTCGGCGGCGACCTCCGCGACACTCTCCTCGACGTCGGCGTCAGCGAACGGCACCGGCATCGGCACAGCGGCCTCGACCACGTGCTCATGCTCGTGCTCGTCCCCGCCCCGCCCCCGCTTCTTCCGCTTCCCGCCGCCCCCGGCCATCGACGGCTGGTCGAGGTGCACGATCACACCCCGCCCGTTGCAGTGCACGCACGTCTCGGAGAAGGACTCGAGGAGCCCCTGCCCGACCCGCTTGCGCGTCATCTGCACGAGCCCCAGCGACGTGACCTCGGCGACCTGGTGCTTCGTCCGGTCCCGGCCCAGGCACTCAAGGAGTCGCCGCAGCACGAGATCCCGGTTCGACTCCAGCACCATGTCGATGAAGTCGATGACGATGATCCCGCCGAGGTCCCGCAGCCGCAGCTGCCGCACGATCTCCTCGGCCGCCTCCAGGTTGTTGCGGGTGACGGTCTCTTCGAGGTTCCCGCCCTGCCCGGTGAACTTCCCGGTGTTGACGTCGACGACGACCATCGCCTCGGTCCGGTCGATGACCAGCGAGCCCCCGCTCGGCAGCCACACCTTCCGGTCCAGCGCCTTCGCGAGCTGCTCGTCGATCCGGTACGTCGCGAAGACGTCCACCTCGGACGTCCACCGCGACAGCCGCCCGGCGAGATCCGGCGCGACGTGCGACACGTACCCGTGGATCGTCTGCCACGCCTCGTCACCGCTGACGACGACCTTGGAGAAGTCCTCGTTGAAGATGTCCCGCACGACCCGGACGGTCATGTCGGGCTCGCCGTACAGCAGCGCGGGCGCGTTGCCGGTCTTGGCCTTCTTCTGGATCTCCTCCCACTGCGCCTGGAGCCGCTCGACGTCACGGCGCAGCTCGTCCTCGCTCGCGCCCTCGGCCGCCGTGCGCACGATGACGCCCGCGTCCTCGGGGACGATCTTCTTGAGGATCGTCTTCAGCCGGGCCCGCTCGGTGTCGGGCAGCTTGCGGCTGATGCCGGTCATCGAGCCCTCGGGGACGTACACGAGGTAGCGCCCCGGCAGCGAGACCTGGCTGGTCAGACGCGCGCCCTTGTGCCCGATCGGGTCCTTCGTGACCTGCACGAGCACGGACTGCCCGGACTTCAGCGCGGACTCGATGCGCCGGGGCCCGTTCGCCATCCCGAGCGCCTCGAAGTTGACCTCACCGGCGTACAGGACGGCGTTGCGCCCCTTGCCGATGTCGATGAACGCGGCCTCCATGGAGGGCAGCACGTTCTGGACCTTGCCGAGGTAGACGTTGCCGACGTATGACGTCGACTGCTCCTTGTTGACGTAGTGCTCGACGAGCACGTTGTCCTCAAGGACCCCGATCTGCGTCCGCTCGTGGCTCTGCCGGACGACCATGACGCGCTCGACGGCCTCACGGCGGGCCAGGAACTCGGCCTCCGTGATGATCGGCACCCGGCGCCGCCCCTGCTCGCGCCCCTCACGCCGGCGCTGCTTCTTCGCCTCCAGCCGCGTGGAGCCCTTGATGGACTGCACCTCGTCCGACGGCTCGGCCTGCTTGCGCGGCTCGCGCACCTTGACGACGGTCCGCTCGGGGTCGCCGTCACTGTGCTCGACGTCCCCGCCGGAGTCCCCGGCCCGACGACGCCGACGACGACGGCGGCGCGAACCGGCGGTGGAGCCGGTGGGCTCCTCCTCGGCCTCGGCGTCGTCCTCGGTCTCCTGCTCGGCGGTGTCCTCGGCATCCTGTTCCGCCTGCTCGGCGGCGACCAGCTCGTCCGACTCCTCCTCGAACGCCTCGCCCCGGCGACGGCGGCGGCCACCGCGGCGGCGACGGCGGCGCGACCCGGTCTCCTCGGCCTCGTCGTCGACGGCGTCCTCGGCGTCGTCCGCCTCCTCGGGCTCCTCCTCGACGACGACGGCGGTCTCGACGACCTCCTCGGCGGGCGCGGCGGCGCCCCGGCGGCGACGGCGGCGGCGGGAACCGGCGGACTCCTCGGCCGCGGGCTCCTCGACGGCCGGCGCCTCGACGACGACGGCCTCCTCCACGGTCTCCTCGACCTCGGGCTCCTCCTCCACCACGGCGGCAGCGGCCTCGGCCGCGGCCCGCTCGGGCGTCTGGAACTGGAACTTCGGCTCGGTGAAGACGGGTGCCTGGAACACGGCGACGGCGGGCCGCCCGGCGCGCTTCGGCGACTCGTCGACGATGGCGGCGGGCTCCGAGAACCCACCGGCGGCCTTGCTGACGACGCGGCGGCGGGAACGGCGCGGGGAGGCGTCGTCGGAGGCGGCGGGCTCGGCGGGGGCGGAGGCCTTGCGGGGCTTCGCGGCGGGGGCCTCGGCCTTGGCGGGCGTCTCGGCCTTCGCGGCGGCCCGCGTCTCCGGCTTCGCCTCGGCCACAGCGGCGGCCTGGGTCTCCGCGGCGGCCTCGCCCTCGGGCGTACCGGCGGGGGAGGTCACGCGGCGCGTGACAC
>DATCQX010000372.1:0-14051 GCA_036569285.1 Streptomyces sp. | reverse complement strand
GGGGTCGAGGGCGAGGGCGCGTTCGAAGGACGTCGCCGTTCGCTCGATGTCGCCCAGTTTGCGCCAGGTGCCCGCGCGGACGACCTCCGTCATCATGCGCGGCTCGACGGAGTCCGCCCGGTCGCACAGGGCGAACGAGGCGTCCGTCAGACCGCATGCCCGCAGCAGGATCGCCATCCGGGCGAGGGCCTCCGGCGAGGGCTGACGTGCGGAGACGACGTCGATGGCGTGGAACCACGGCCGGAACCGTTCCCGCGCGGTGTCGGAGTCGAGGTCGGCGCCGTGGTCCATCGTCCGCATCGCCGCCTCGGCCAGCGCGTCCGCGCTCACCGTGCCGAGGAAGCGGTCGTCGCCGAACCAGGGGGCGTCGGCCCACGGGATGTCGGCCCGTGCGCCCACCACGGACCCGAGGGCCATCGCGGCGTCGTCCATGTCTCCCCGGAGGAAGTTGACGTACGACAGCGCCAGGACCGCCTGAAGGGAGTCACCCCGCGTGACGTCGGCCAGCTCCCGCGGACGGTCCCGCCACAGCTCGGCCAGCATCGCGTAGGGCTCGGGGTCGCCGGGCGCGGTGGCGATGCTGCCCACCAGTTGCTGTACGGCGGCCGACAGGTTCCCGCCGCAGTGCGCCAGGACCCTCGCGAGAGCTACCTCGGCGGTCATACCCAGGTATCCATCCACATCCGAGCCCGCCACGAGTCCATCGGCACCGCCGTCCCCGTGTACAGCGGCCAGAAGTAGATGAAGTTCCACGCGATGAGCAGGACCAGCACGCCCGCCCCCGTCGCGCCGATCACCCGGCGGTTGTCGGAGGAGCCCGGTGGGCCGGCGAGGGCGCCGATGAGCATGGCGACGGCGAGGCAGAGGAAGGGGAGGAAGACGTCGGCGTAGAAGAAGAAGATCGTGCGTTCCTGGTACATGAACCAGGGGAGGTAGCCGGCGGCGATGGCGCCCGCGATGGCGCCCGCGCGCCAGTCGCGGCGGAAGAACCAGCGCCACAGGATGTAGAGGACGGCGAAACAGGCGGCCCACCAGAGCAGCGGCGTGCCGAGGGCCAGGACCTCGCGGGGGCATTTCTCGGCGGCGCTCGCGGGGCAGCCGTCCGTGCCGGGGGAGGGGGTCTCGTAGAAGAAGGAGACGGGGCGGCCGAGGACGAGCCAGCTCCAGGGGTTGGACTGGTAGGAGTGCGGCGAGGTGAGGTGCGTGTGGAACTTGTACACCTCGTGCTCGTAGTGCCACAGGCTGCGCAGCCAGTCGGGCAGCAGCCACGTCCAGTTGCCGCCCTTGCCGTCGGTGGCGGCCCAGCTCCGGTAGTACCCGCCGCTGCCGTCCGAGGGCGAGAGGATCCACCCGGTCCAGGAGACCAGGTAGGTCACGAGTACTACGGGTACGGTCGCGAGGAACGCGAGCCCGGTGTCATACCTGAGGACCGCGTGGTACGGGTTCCGCGCCCCCGCGACCTTGCGCGAACCGGCGTCCCACAGCAGCGCCATGACGATGAACGCGGCCATGAAGTACAGCCCGTTCCACTTCGTCCCGACCGCGAGCCCCAGCATCAGCCCCGCCGCCCACCGCCAGGGCCGCCAGCCGAGTCGCAGATGGTCGCCGACGGCGGCGTCCGGACGGCAACGGCCGTCCGTATCCGGCGTCAGCGCGGCGGCGAACCGCTCCCGCGCCTTGTCCCGGTCCACCACCAGGCACCCGAACGCGGCGAGCACGAAGAACATCAGCACGCCGTCGAGCAGCGCCGTGCGGCTCATCACGAAGTGCAGCCCGTCGACGGCCATCAGCGCGCCCGCGAGGCACCCGAGGAACGTCGAACGGAACAGCCGCCGCCCGATCCGGCACAGCAGCAGCACCGACAGCGTGCCGAGCAGCGCCGTCATGAACCGCCAGCCGAAGGGGTTGAAGCCGAACATCAGCTCACCGAGGCCGATGACGTACTTCCCGACGGGCGGGTGGACGACGTACGAGGCGTCGGTGGGGACCGGCACGTGGCCGTTCGAGTTGAGGATCAACTGGTTGACGTTCTTGTCCCAGTTGACCTCGAAACCGCGGTGGACGAGCGCCCACGCGTCCTTCGCGTAGTACGTCTCGTCGAATATCACCGCCTTCGGACTGCCCAGGTTCCAGAACCTCAGCAGCCCCGCGAGCGCCGTCACCAGCAGCGGCCCGATCCACGCCGACCAGCGCGTCGCCCACGCGGAGAACCGGTAGGAGACGCCGAGCGACTGCCACAGCCGGGGGCTCGGCTCGGCGTACGGCGGCACCAGCCGCTCCCGCACGTCCGCCTCGGGCCGCCCCGCGTACCCGAACCGGCGCAGCCGCCGCTGCCAGCCCACTCCCTCGTCCGGGGCGGGCTGATCGGGCCGGTGGTCCGTGGAGTCCGTGGAGGACGCGGTACTGGTCACCGCGCCATCGTAGGGAACGCCTCTGTGTGAGTCCCGCGCATGGACAACTGCGAGGATGGAATCGTGACACCGACACCCGGAATCCTCGTCCTCGCCGGCACCCCCATCGGAGACATCGCCGACGCCCCGCCCCGGCTCGCCCGTGAGCTGGCGGAAGCCGATGTGATCGCCGCCGAGGACACGCGGCGGCTGCGCCGGCTCACCCAGGCGCTCGGGGTGACCCCTAGGGGGCGGGTGGTGTCGTACTTCGAGGGGAACGAGTCGGCTCGTACTCCGGAGCTGGTGGAGGAGCTGGTAGGGGGCGCGCGGGTCCTCCTTGTGACCGACGCGGGGATGCCGTCCGTGTCCGACCCCGGGTACCGGCTGGTTGCCGCCGCGGTGGAGAAGGACGTCCGCGTCACCGCCGTCCCCGGGCCATCCGCCGTCCTCACCGCCCTCGCCCTGTCCGGGCTGCCGGTCGACCGGTTCTGTTTCGAGGGGTTCCTGCCGCGCAAGGCGGGCGAGCGGCTGACGCGGCTGCGGGACGTCGCCGAGGAACGCCGCACGCTCGTCTACTTCGAGGCCCCGCACCGGCTGGACGACACCCTCGCCGCGATGGCCGAGGTGTTCGGCCCCGAACGCCGGGCGGCGGTCTGCCGGGAGCTGACCAAGACGTACGAGGAGGTGCGGCGCGGCGGGCTCGGGGAGCTGGCGGAGTGGGCGGCCGAGGGCGTGCGGGGCGAGATCACCGTCGTCGTCTCGGGGGCGCCGGAGAAGGCGGCCGAGGAGCTGGACGCCGGGGAGCTGGTGCGGCGGGTGCGGGTGCGGGAGGAGGCGGGGGAGCGCCGCAAGGAGGCGATCGCGGCCGTCGCGGTGGAGGCGGGGATCGCGAAGAGGGTCGTCTTCGACGCCGTCGTCGCGGCCAAGCGCGAGGGCTGACGGCGGCGGGGGGATAACACCCGTTTTATGCCACCCCGCGCTTTACGCTTCGGCAAAGCCATCTCTCCGAAAGCAAAGCTCAGACACCCCTCCCGGCGCCTTTGGTAAGGAAACGCCAAATCGCGTCCAACAAAGAACAGGGCAGGTGCCGAAGGGGTGCTCCGAGGCGTCAACTGAATCAGGGACGCACCGTACGTCCCGGGTCCAGCGGATCGACGAGGAGCTGGCATGAGCGAGTTCTCAGGGCAGAGCGGCCTGCGTGACGGAGCGACGGCCGTGGTCAACGAGTCCTACTCCTTCGCCTGCATGCGCTGCGGGCACGGCTGGGAGCAGTCGTACGAGATCGAGCACCACACCGACGCGGACGGCCACCAGTTCGTGATGTACGTCGTGGAGGGCAGGGTCGTCCCCTCGCCGCTCTCCCGCCCGACGTGCCAGAACTGCGACGCCCACCTGGTCCGCATCATGCGCGCCGGCCAGGTCTCCTCCGTACGGGAGGCCGCAAGCCGCCCGCACAAGGTGCCGGTGGCACGCGCGGCGGCACCGGCCGCGGACGACGCCGTCCCGGCCGAACCCCACCACTGGCACCTCTCCGACCTCCTCCACCCTTTCCGCAAGGCCGGCTGACACCCGGGGCGAGCCCCGGTCCCGCTTCCGTAGGATCGGGGTATGCCTTCGAACGACGCGGGTGGGAAGAACACCGCAGACGGTAAGAGCACTGCGGGTATTACGGGTACCAGGGGTGCCGCGGACGACAAGAACGCCGCCCCGCCGCTCCCGGAACCCCTACGGGTCCAGGTGGCCGACTCCCACACCCACCTCGACATGCAGTCGGGCACGGTCGAGGAGGCCCTCGCGAAGGCCGCGTCCGTCGGTGTGACGACGGTCGTCCAGGTCGGCTGCGACGTACGGGGCTCCCGCTGGGCGGCGGAGACGGCCGCCGCGTACGAGGCCGTCCACGCGGCCGTCGCTCTGCACCCCAACGAGGCGCCCCGCATCGTCCACGGCGACCCCGACGGCTGGTCCCGCCAGGGCGCGCGCCGCCCCGGCGGCCGGGCCGCCCTCGACGAGGCCCTCGCCGAGATCGACCGCCTCGCCGCCCTTCCGCACGTCAAGGGCGTGGGCGAGACCGGCCTCGACTACTTCCGCACCGGCCCCGAGGGCAAGGAGTCCCAGGAGGCCTCCTTCCGCGCCCACATCGAGATCGCCAAACGCCACGACAAGGCCCTGGTCATCCACGACCGCGAGGCCCACGACGACGTCCTGCGCATCCTGAAGGAAGAGGGCGCCCCCGACCGCACCGTCTTCCACTGCTACTCGGGCGACGCCGACATGGCCGTCATCTGCGCCCGGGCCGGCTACTTCATGTCCTTCGCGGGCAACGTCACCTTCAAAAACGCCCAGCCCCTGCGGGACGCCGTCGCGGCAGCCCCCCTCGAACTCCTCCTGGTCGAGACGGACGCCCCTTTCCTCACCCCGGCGCCTTACCGCGGCCGCCCCAACGCCCCCTACCTGATCCCGGTGACCGTCCGAGCGATGGCCGAGGTGCGGGGGATCGACGAGGACGCGCTGGCGGAGGCGTTGGGGGCGAACACGGGGCGGGCGTTCGGGTACTGACGGCCCGCCCTCAGTTGCCGCCCGGCGATGTGGGCGAGGCGGAGGGGAGGGGAGCGGCGGCGGACCAGAAGGCGTCGTCGACGTTGGGGGCGGGTACTTTCCGCTCGTAGTAGTCCTGCCCGGTGGCCTTGGTCTTGGGCCTGGCTACGTCGGATTTCTTTGCGCACGGGGTCGCGACCTCCAGGAAGAACTGGCCCGCGCTGCCGACAATGAGCGCAGGGCGATACCCGTCAGGGGTTTCCGCGAAGATCGCCGGGGATTCTTTGTCCGAGTTGACACTGGTGATCTTGTAGCCACTCTTCTTCCACTGCCGCTCCACCACCCCGAGCAGTCCGCCTCGCCGCTCAGCCGAGATCTTGGTCATGACCACGGCTCTCCGCGTGACCGTCCCAAGTCCATGGCTGTCCGAGTCGGCATCGAGGCAGAGCATGTCGGTGGAAGTCTGATGGGTCCACTGCAAGGGTGGGACAACAGACGAAAGTGTCCTCTGGACGATTTGGTCGGCCGATTCGGCGGCCTGCTGCATGTTCACCTTGAGAACTTCCTCAGCCTTTCCGGAACCGCCAGAGCTTTCCGCGCAGCCAGAAACATAAAGAGCAAAGACCATGGTGCAAGCAAGTTTCGATCGAAGCTTCATCGAGGTGCCTCAGTAGTGATGGAGTCAGATTTACCTGCCACGATCCTGGCGATGTTGTCTGCCGAGGCAGGGTCGACGGCAGGGTTGAAATAGTTGGAGTGAGCGGGGGTGGCCCCCTGGCCGGCCACCAAGGGAAGCGGACCGTCATCCACCTTGAATCGTCTGCCGCCGAAAGCCTCGCTCGCCGGGTCCGTCCCGAACCAGTTCTGGTCGTGCTCGGGCATGAGCAGAGTGCTGGTGACCAGACCGGTGACCAGCCCCGCTTTCGAGGGAGCCCAGGTGACAGGATCGTTCTGGGCGGAGCCTACGAATACGTGATCGGCGCCTACGTTCAGTTGGGCCGCGTTGTCGGCTCCGGTGCCGGGGCTGCCGAGCAGGATGATGTCGTCCGTGCCGGGGATGCCTCCCGGTTGCATGGCCGCTTCCCCGACCATGCGAGACCCGTACGAGTGCCCTATGGCGGTGAGGTGCAAGTCTTTTCGGCCGTTGGTCGCGGTGATGCCGTCCATGAAACTGTTGTAGTCGGGTGCCCCGTGTTCCGCTGAGGTGGTGAATACGACATCGCCGGACTGTGGTGCGTCGTAGCCGAGCCAGACTATGGAAGCGGTTGAGCCACTGTCGTGACGGTCGGCCCCCATTTTCGTGTACAACGCCCGCTTCAAGGTGCCGTCGGCGAAGTCCCCGTCAAGCGCGGTGCCCAGTCCCGGAACGTAAGCGGCAACATTCTTCGACGTGTCGGGGTCCCCGTAGCTGACAATGGCGCGGCCATTCCCCCGGTCGCCAATTCCCAGCAGGTACATGGGAGGGTCGATGGTTTCCTGGAGCTTCGTCTGTATGCCCTTCAAACCCGCCAGCATGTCTTTCGAATCGGGCTGCCCGTCCAGCTTCGCGATGAGGAGCGTCAGATTCTCTCTGTTCGCTTCGTCGCGGACGGCGGAAGGGATTCCGTCGAGGTTTCCGATGACGTCAGGGAAAGACGTGAGGTACTCCTCGCGTTGTTCATCGCTGAGGTGGTCCCACCATTCCTTGCGGTCGGCCGGAGACTTGTCGAACGGCAAATGATCGGCGAGGTAGTTCTGCGCCGCGTCGCTCACCGTGTTGACGTCGGCGGCCACGTCGGCCCAGGTTTTGGTGTCGACCGTGAGACCCGGAGCGGCCTTCAGTTTTCCCAGCGCCGAGTTGTACCGGTCATCGATCTCACGTGCCTCGCGCAGGGCGCGGGCGATGCGGTCGGCGATGTCCTGAGCCCGCGCGAGGTGGGGGTTGGGGCTCTTCAGCGCCGGTGTGCCGGGTCCCTTGCCGGGAGCGTACATACCGTTGCCGTCGCGGTGGAGGCCGCTGTTGCCGGAGTCGATCAGGCCGTTGTCGCCGACCACAGTTCCGCCGGGGACCATCTCGCCGGTCACGGCGTTCTCGCCGCCGGCCGGGTAGTCGATCCTCCCGTCCTCGTGGACGGTGTAGCAGTTGGCCGCCGCGTCTTCCAAGGCATCCCGCAACAACTGCTGAGGGGCGGCGAGTTCGATCCCCAGCCCTTCCACCGAGGCTCGTACGAGGCCGCACTCGGTGTGGATGTAGTGGTAGTTCTCGCTCAGCCGCTTCAGTCGTTTGACGGCGGCCGTCGCCGACTCGCTCTCCTGGGTCTTCGCGAGTGCGCCACCCATGTCGCCGTCCACGCGTTCACGTGCGGCGTCGGCATGCTTCGACGCGGCACTCCAGCCGTCGGCCGCGTCGGTCAGTTCGGACAGCTTGAGGTCTCGAAGCTGGGGCCATGTCAGTCCGGAAGTGATCGTCACTCCGCTTTCCTCGTGTCGGGCACCTGGACGTCCTTGCTCTTGGCGGCCACCGCCGCGTCGACTTCCCCCATGTCCTTGGCGACCTGGCGCAATGCGGGTTCCAGGCCGCCGCACTCGTCACGGACGTCACCGAGCCGCTTGTCCCAGGAGGTGAGTACGGTCTTCAGTGTGCTGAGGCTGGCCAGCCCTTCGAGACTCCCGCTGATCCCGTCGTGGGCGGCGCGGAGGTCGACACCGGAGGAGTTCGTGCCGGTCCGTAGCTCGCCCGCTGTGCCTGCGGCCTTCGTCCAGGGGCCGCCCTTGTGCTTGAGCGTGCCGGTGCCGCTCGCCCCGTCGGCCGAGGTGCCGTCGATCCGCGTATGGGCGGTGGACCGCTCCGCGGCCCGTGCCTTGAGCTGTTCCCACTCGTCCCATGCCATCCGCGGTCGTCCCCTCCGTGCCCCGAGCCCCGTTCCGCTCGTGTCCGGTGAGGCTGCCGTGACAAAGGTTAAGAGGGAGGGTGTCGCGGGGCGTCCGCACCCTTACTCAAATCGGCCCCGAGTATCCGTACCTACTTCCAGCAAGGCGGTCCGCTCAGCAGGTCTACTGCCGCCGGACCACACCTGCGACGTGAGAAGTGGCTGATCGAAACACCCACCCGGTTCCAGGAACTGACCTGCCGGAAGGGGACCGGCACATGACCCCCGCGACCTTGGCGGCGAGGATCACCGAGACCGCCTGCGTCACCGGCCCGTTCACGCTGCCCGACGGGCGGGAACTGGACTCGTACTTCGACGAGTACCGGCTGGCCTGTGACCCGCACTTGCTGCGCGATGTCGCCGCCGCGATGGCGGCTCTCGTCCCCGACGACGCGGAGGCGCCGGCCGGCTTCGCCCTGGGCGGTGTCCCGCTGACCGTCGCCCTGTCGGCGGCCACCGGCCTTCCGGCCGTGTTCCTCCGGCGAGAGCCCAAGCGGTACGGCTCCCGGCGCCAGATCGAGGGCACCCACGTCCCGGGACGCCGGGTCGTCCTGGTCGACGACGTGGTCCGCTCCGGCGGCCAACTGCCGGCCATGACCGGGACGCTGCGAGGAGCCGGAGCCCTCGTCACCGACGCGCTGTGCGTGCTGGAACGACCGCTGGGTGGACGGCTGTTGCTTCACGAGCACGGAGTTGGTCTGCATCCGCTGTTGACGGAGGCCGATCTGTCCAGCGGTAGAGAGAGGACGGCATGACGCGTCGGCCGCGGGCAGGCGGTCGTCCAAGAGGTCGACGATGCCGGCCCGGACGAACTTCGCCTCCTCGCCGCCGAGACCCTCACCCGCCTCGGCGCCACCCCGGCCGTGTCCTGACCGACGCGGCCCGAGCGGTCGGCGGTGGCTCCGGGGGCCGTGGACCACTCGCGAGCGCCGGGGGACGTCACCCGGAAGAGCTTCGCCGGGCGCTGGCACGGCACACCACTCGAACACCACCCCGTGTAGTCGAGTCGCTTTGGAGAGTAACCGTCGACCCGCTAGGTTCTGTGGGCCCGATTGACCAGCGGCCTCTGGAGTGTGTCGGCGTGAGCGGTTCGCAGTACACGTATGCACCGCAGTACGAGACTCCTGCGATGGGGGACGACTATCCGGGCGGCCAGTCTTTTTCGCCGCCGGAGTCGCCGGATGATGTCGTGCCTTCTCAGGGCGTCCCCAGTGTTCCCCGGCAGGCTGGCGCCCGGCGCAAGGCTGCTCGGCGGAAGAAGGTCAAGGGGGCGGAGACGGTTCGGCGGCTGTTGCCGCAGGCGTTGGTCGTCGCGTTTCTCGCGGGGGGGACCAGCGCGTTCGTCGCGAAGGACAAGGCCGTGGAGCTGACCGTCGACGGCACGCCCCGCACGCTGCACACCTTTGCCGACGACGTCACGGAGCTGCTGGCCGAGGAGGGGGTCGAGGTCGGGGAGCACGACCTCGTCGTCCCCGCGCCCGGTGAGGAACTCGCCAGCGGGGACGAGGTCACCGTCCACTACGGGCGCCCGGTGCGGCTCACTCTCGACGGCACTCGGCGTGAGGTGTGGACGACGGCGCGGACGGTCGCCGGGGCGCTGAAGCAGCTCGGGGTGAGGGCGGAGGGCGCGTACATCTCGGCGTCGAGGTCGCAGCGGATCGGACGGGCGGGGCTCGCGCTGGACGTGCGGACGGAGCGGTCGGTCACCGTGCTGGCCGACGGGCGGGCCCGGACGATCCGGACGAACGCGGGGACCGTGCGGGAGGCCGTCGAGGCCGCCGGGATCACGCTGTCCGGGCAGGACACGACCTCCGTGGCGCCGGGGAGCTTCCCCCGGGACGGGCAGACCATCACCGTGCTGCGGATCACCGGTACCAGAGAGGTACGGGAGGAGCCGGTGCCGTTCGACGTGGTGCGGACCGAGGACCCGTCACTCTTCAAGGGGACGGAGGTCGTGGAGCGGCCGGGGGAGGTGGGGCTGCGGCGGGTGACGTACGCGCTGCGGACCGTCAACGGGGTGAGGCAGAAGCCGAAGCGGGTGCGGGTGGAGGTCGTACGGGAGCCCAGTCCTCAGGTCGTACGGGTGGGGAGCAAACCGCTGCCGACGTCCGTCGCCGGTGCGGACGGGCTCAACTGGGCCGGTCTCGCGGCGTGCGAGTCCGGCGGGCGGCCCGACGCCCTCGACCCCTCCGGGACGTACGGGGGGCTGTACCAGTTCGACACCCGGACCTGGCAGAGCCTCGGCGGGAGCGGCCGTCCGCACGAGGCCTCGGCTTCCGAACAGACCTACCGGGCCAAGAAGTTGTACGTGAAGCGGGGGGCGAGCCCGTGGCCGCACTGCGGTGCGCGGCTGCACGGGTAGCCCCGTGGGGGTAGTACCTGGGACCTACACCCGGCCCACCCCCGTAACCTTGTCCCGTGACCAGCCCCCTCCCCGATGCCCTCCTCGGCCCCGCCGACATCCGTGAGCTCGCCGCCGTCCTCGGTGTCCGGCCCACCAAGCAGCGCGGCCAGAACTTCGTCATCGACGCCAACACCGTCCGCCGGATCGTCCGGACCGCCGACGTCCGCGCGGACGACGTCGTCGTCGAGGTCGGGCCCGGTCTCGGGTCGCTCACGCTGGCCCTGCTGGAGGCGGCCGACCGGGTGACGGCGGTGGAGATCGACGACGTCCTCGCGAGCGCGCTGCCCGCGACGATCGCCGCGCGGATGCCGCAGCGGGCCGAACGGTTCGCGCTGGTGCACTCCGACGCGATGAAGGTGACCGAACTGCCGGGCCCCGCGCCGACCGCGCTGGTCGCGAACCTGCCGTACAACGTCGCCGTACCGGTCCTGCTGCACATGCTGGAGACGTTCCCGAGCATCGAGCGGACGCTGGTGATGGTCCAGTCGGAGGTGGCCGACCGGCTCGCCGCCGCACCGGGTTCGAAGGTGTACGGCGTTCCCTCCGTGAAGGCGAACTGGTACGCCGAGGTCAAGCGGGCCGGCGCGATCGGGCGCAACGTGTTCTGGCCCGCGCCGAACGTGGACAGCGGCCTGGTGTCCCTCGTCCGCCGCACCGACCCGATCAAGACGACGGCGTCCCGGCAGGAGGTGTTCGCGGTGGTGGACGCGGCGTTCGCCCAGCGCCGCAAGACCCTGCGGGCGGCGCTCGCGGGATGGGCGGGCTCGGCCGCCGCCGCGGAAGCGGCGATCGTGGCGGCGGGGGTCTCGCCGCAGGCGCGGGGCGAGTCGCTGACGGTGGAGGAGTTCGCGAGGATCGCCGAGAACAAGGGGGACGGCGAGGGCGACGCCGGGTCCGCCGAGGGCGGGGCTTTCGGCGATGCCGAGGGCAGGTCCCCGGGCGGCGCCGAGGGCGCGACGCCGTAACGCCTCCCGCGCGACACCCCACCCCGCCGACCCAAGGAGCCCGCGTGAGCATCACCGTCCGTGTTCCCGCCAAGGTGAACGTCCAACTCGCCGTCGCCGCCCCCCGCCCCGACGGCTTCCACGACCTCGCGAACGTCTTCCTCGCCGTCGGCCTCTACGACGAGGTCACCGTCACCCCCGCCGACGAACTCCGCGTCACCTGCGAGGGCCCCGACGCCGACCAGGTCCCCCTGGACCGCACGAACCTCGCGGCGCGCGCCGCGATCGCGCTCGCGGAGAGGTACGGGCGCGACCCCGACGTCCACATCCACATCGCGAAGGACATCCCGGTCGCGGGCGGCATGGCGGGCGGGAGCGCGGACGGCGCCGGCGCGCTGGTCGCGTGCGACGCGCTGTGGGGGACGGGGGCGTCCCGCGGCGAACTGCTCGACATCTGCGCCGAGTTGGGGAGCGACGTCCCCTTCAGCCTCGTCGGCGGTGCCGCACTCGGCGTCGGGCGGGGGGAGTTGCTGACGCCGCTGGAGGTGGGCGGCGATTTCCACTGGGTGTTCGCCACGGCCGTCCGCGGGCTGTCGACGCCCGCCGTGTACCGGGAGTTCGACCGGCTGACGGCCGGGACGGTCGTCCCCGAACCCGTCGCCTCGCCGGAGCTGCTGGACGCGCTGGCGAAGGGGGACGTCGAGGGGCTGGCCGCGAGCGTGTCGAACGACCTCCAGCCGGCCGCGCTCTCCCTCTTCCCGGAGCTGAGCCGGACCCTCGCGGCGGGCCGCGAGGCCGGGGCGCTCGCGGCGCTCGTGTCGGGGTCGGGCCCGACGACGGCGTTCCTCGCGCGGGACGCGCGGAGCGCGGAGACGATCGCTGCGGGGCTGGCGGAGTCGGGGACGTGCCGCAGCGTGCGGACGGCGACGGCTCCGGCGGCCGGCGCGACGGTCGTCTGACCCGGTGGCCGGAAATGAACTGCGGGCTACGTGCGTGAAGGACTCGGGGAGATCCCGTAGGGGCCGTGTCGACCTGCGTAAATAACTTCCCCGATGTTAGTTAAGCCACAGTAGTTGAATGTTCATCAATGCGGTTCATGGTCCATTTCGCGCCAGTCTGACCGTCGGTAACGGGATGGCAGGATTCGGCCCACCCCGGCCGAGAGGAAGTCCCCATGGGACACATGGACCACTTCAGCGCGGGATGGGTCACCCCCGTCCTGTCGTACCTGATGGCCTGCGTCGGCTCGGCGCTCGGACTGCGCTGCACCGTCCGCGCGCTGGAGTCGAGCGGCGCGTCCAAGCGCAACTGGCTCGTCCTCGCGTCCGTCGCCATCGGCTCCGGCATCTGGACCATGCACTTCGTCGCGATGCTCGGCTTCGCCGTCGACGGCACGCCGATCCGGTACGACGTCCCGCTGACCGTCCTCAGCCTGCTGATGTCCATCGGCGTCGTCGCGGCCGGTGTCTTCACCGCCGGATACGGGCGCTCGCGCGTCACCTCGGTCGTCCTCGGCGGGCTCGGGGCGGGGCTCGGGGTCGCCGCGATGCACTACACCGGCATGGCCGCGCTGCACCTCCACGGCGAGGTCGGCTACGACCCCGCCCTCGTCCTCGCGTCCGTCGCCATCGCCGTCGTCGCCGCGACCGCCGCGCTGACGCTGACGCTGGTCGTGCGGGGGCCGGTGCTCGCCGCGCTCGCCGCGCTGGTGATGGGGCTCGCGGTCAGCTCGATGCACTACACGGCGATGTACGCCGTCCGGATCTCCCTCTCGCCGAGCGACGCGCCGCTCGCGGGGGTCACGGCGACGCAGTTCATCTTCCCGCTGGCCGTCGTGCTCGGGTCCTTCCTCTTCCTGGCCTCCGCGTATGTCGCGCTCTCGCCCACCGGTAGCGGGAGAAACGATTCGGCGGTGGCGGCCGAACTGTTGCGAGAGGTCGAGCTGTCCACGGCCTGAGGCTTTCGGGCCCTATGAGGGCCTTCCAGACCGGGTGCGGTGCCGTATCGGGGGTCGGCGCCGCACCCCTTTTCCCCCCACTTCCTGCCGAGAGGTCTCCATGCGCATGCCCTCGTCGTCCGTGCTGCGGCCCCGATCCGTCCGCGCGAAGATCGTCGCCCTGCTGATGCTGCCCGTCGTCTCCCTGATGGCCCTGTGGGGCTTCGCCGCCGTGACGACCGCGTCCGGCATCGGGGACGCCGAGCGCGGCAAGGACGTCAACGCCGAACTCCTCACGCCTGTGGGGGAGTTCGTGACGGCCGTGCAGGGGGAGCGGACGGCGGCGCTGGGCAAGGACGCGGCGGCGTACCGTCGGGCGCAGGCCGCCACGGACCGGACGGCCGCCGCGGTGCGGGCCGGCGTCGACTCGGTCGGCTCCGACGCCGGGCTTCTCGACGCGGCCCTGCCGGGGCGGTTGGCCGTGCTCAAGTCGGACACCGGGGCGCTGGAGGCGCTGCGGGCGCGGCCCTCTTACGCCGGGTACTCGGCGATCGTGCGGCATGGGTTCGCCGTGAGGGGGGCGCTTGCGGACTCCGCGCGGAGTGCTGACGCGTCTGATGGGCGGGTGCTGTTGGAGTTGGCGCGGGCTCGGGAGGCTGTTGCTCAGGAGCGGGCGTTGTTGGCGGATGGGGTGTTGGGGGCGGGGGAGTATGCGGAGTTCGTGGGCGCTGTGGCTGTGCAGCGGGAGTTGTTGGAGGCGGGGGTCGCGGATCTGAAGGCTGAGCATCGGGGGGAGTATCGGCGGGTGTTGTTGGAGTTGGCGCGGGCTCGGGAGGCTGTTGCTCAGGAGCGGGCGTTGTTGGCGGACGGGGTGTTGGGGGCGGGGGAGTATGCGGAGTTCGTGGGGGCTGTGGCTGTGCAGCGGGAGTTGCT
>DATCQX010000371.1:0-39405 GCA_036569285.1 Streptomyces sp. | reverse complement strand
CCTTTTTCATGTCCGGTGGAACCACGCGCCCCTCCGCGCGGTCCTCCTGGACACGAAGGCGAGGTCAGCAGCCGTGCGAAGCCGACCATCCGGAGCGGGAGATCGTATGACCGGCTATGCTGCGGCAGACGGCGCGCACACATGTACGCGACACGCCGCTATGGGGCGGTAGCTCAGCCGGTTAGAGCAGCGGACTCATAATCCGTCGGCCGTGGGTTCGAGTCCCACCCGCCCCACCACAGCAGAAACGCTGTCACCTGCGGAAACGTTGCTGCGAGGGTGATCTGGCCCCGGCAAACGCTGCACGAACGCTGCACTGACCCCGTCGTAGGCTCCTTGGCATGGCTTACATCCGGACCAATGAACGCCTCAGCGGTGACCCCTCTTACACCGTGATGTGGCGAGCCGGTGGTTCCCGAACAGGCAAAACTCAGCGCGAGACCTTTGACGACGAGGATGTGGCGAAACGTTTCTGTGCCCTCGTTGACGGTCACGGACAGCAATGGCCGCCGGGCTGGGTCAAGGGAGCTGGATTCGTCGATCCGGACGAGGGCCCCGTACCGGACTCGGAGATGTTCCGGGTGTACGCCCATGCGTATGTGGCACTGCTGACCGACATATCGGACCACACGCGAATCAACTACACCCGCTTCATCGACCGCCACATGATCCCGTGGTTCGGAGAACTCTCGGTCTCCAACCGGGGGCCCAAGATCACGCGTGATCACATCAGTCAGTGGATTCTGGACCTCAAGGACGGGAAGCCCGGTCCGCTCCATCCTCCGGGCACCAAGCGCCGCGCCTACGCGCGGAAGACGATCGCCAATCTGCACGGGTTGCTCTTCGGCATCCTCCAGTCAGCCGTTGACGCTGATCCGGCACTGCGCGACTCGAACCCGTGCGCACACACCAAGCTGCCCAAGCCGAACGACACCGAGGACGACGAAGTGTTTCTCGAACCCGAGGAGTTCGCGCTCCTGCGGAAGTGTGTGCGTGCCGACGCGGTGGACATCGTGGACGTCCTAGTGAGCACCGGACTTCGGTGGGGCGAGGTCACGGCGCTTCAAGGCAAGGACCTCACCCTCGTGTCCAAGAGACCGACGCTGCGCGTCCAGCGTGCCTGGAAGAGACGAGGGGAGGGCGGCGGCACCTTCTTGGGCGCGCCCAAGACGAAGAAGTCGCGCAGGACGCTCGTCCTCACCCCGGACCAGGTGAAGCTGTTCCGGCGACTCACGGAGGGCAAGAACCCGTCCGACCTGATCTTCACGGCTCCTGAAGGCGGTGCCTGGCACTCTGGGGTGTTCTACGCACACCGCTGGAAGCCAGCCCTGGACGCGGCCAACGCCATGGGGCTCACCAAGCGCCCGCGTGTCCACGACCTTCGTCATACCCATGCTTCTTGGCTGATCGCCGGTAAGGTTCCGCTGCCCGTGATTCAGGCTCGCCTTGGTCACGAGTCGATCACCACCACGGTCGACCGGTACGGGCACTTGCTGGCCTCTTCGGACGATGAGGTCGTCGCAGCCGTCGAGTGGGCGATGGGGGCGTCGGTTTCACAGGTCCTTGCCGAAGCGGCGTGAAAGTTCAGCCTGAGCCGCGTTTGACGGTGCACGGCTTCTCTGGTCCCGAGTGCGGCTCAGAGCCTGCGTGGTGATCGTAGAGCGCCATACCGCCGGTTGTAGGGTCATCGGCCGCCAGCGACATGGCGAAAGCGGCTAAGCGCCGGATCGAGCGGCGGCCTTGCGGCACGATCGGGACGTGGGTTTGCAAGGGCAGAAGAAGCCGTCGTGGCGTCGTCCTTGGTGGCGCGCTCAGAGGTACTCAAGATCTGCTCGCAGGGTCTGAGCGCTGAGCTGGGTGGCTCCGAGAAGTGACATGGAGATGGCCCCTTCCACTCACCTGAGTGGAAGGGGCCATCTTTGTGCTTGGTGCTCTGTGCGCGTCAGCGGGGCATCACATCGCTGTCTCTGTGCCCATGTGGAAGAGGACTGCGGAAGCCCTGTGGAGGCTGTCCGACAGGGTTCGTGCGTCGGTGCGTGCTTTGCCGAGGTGCTTCAGGGTCTCGGTGGCTGCGTGGTGCGGAGAGGTGGCGTCGTCCATGCGGATCAGGCCCTTGGCCAGGTGGTGGCGGATCGCGGTGGAGAGGTGGTCGAGGGTTTCCGGGAGGCGGTCGATCATCTGGGTCAGTGGCTGGGCGACTTCGCTGACGTGCGGTGGGTAGGAGAGGGCCGCCGGGTCGGAGAGGGCGTGGTTGATGCTGCGGATCGCGGCTGCGGCGTCGGTGGCGAGCTGCGCGGCGGATCTCTCCGGCACGTTGTCGTTGTCGAAGGTGGGCAGGGCGTCGGTGATGGGGTGGCAGACGGTCTTCCACTGGTCCGGGAGGCTGCCCTTCGACCAGCCGTTGACGGTGTCCGGTCTGAACCGCTCGGTCGGGTCTATGAGGTAGCCGGCTTCCACGAGGCGGTGACCGGCGGAGGCGGCGGGGAACGGCCGGTGGGCGGGGCCGAGTTCGCGGTGGGCGAGGGTGCGAAGGGGCGGTTGTTCGGTGTCGTGGGCGCTGTTCGGCTGGGCCGGGGACACGACCATGACGAACCAATGGTCCTCAAGTACGTAGGCCAGGGCGCGGTGTTGGGGTGCAGCGTGCACGTTGGTCTTCTCCGGGGAGACAAGAGGGGATGGGCAGGAGGTCACCAGAGGCTCAGCGGCTTGCCCGCCGCGGCCGTGGTGCGGATGCGGTGGGCGATCTCCGCCTCGGATTCCTTGAGGGCGAGGCCGGTGCGGATCGCGGCGCCGATGGCGCGGGAACGGCCGGCGGGGCCGCGCAGATCCGCCAGGGGGCTGGCGGGGTTGCGGCGGCGGGTCAGCCATTCGGCGCGGTTCTCCGCTGCGGTGCCGAGACGGAGGTGGGCGGGCTGTTGGCAGGAGTGGTTGTCACAGGTGTGGCAGACCGTGGGGCTGTCGTTGCCCCAGCCCAGGCGGGGGATCACACCGTGGGCGAGCTGGTAGCCGTAGAGATGGCCGGGGACGGTGCCCCGCCGGGTCGGGCCGGGGAGGGAGGCCGCGCGGAAACTCGCGTGACCCGTGCTGGAGATCGCGCCGAAGAAGAACCAGCAGTCCGAATCCGACGCAGTCCGGTGCACCTTGGCCCAGTAACGAGTCCGCGTCGACTCGTCGGACAGCCAAGCCGACCACTCGACGGCGGGAATGCGCACCGGGGACGGGCTCCCGATCAGCGCGAGCTGCTCGGGACCCGCCTCAGGAGGTGCGGCGTGACCGTGCATGGTGGAGAGCGGGAAGAGGCCCGAACTCTGGTCATCCGACATCGGCTTGCGTGCTGTTCAGGTCGCCGCTCTCTACAACAGCGTTTTCCTGGAAGGGGTGTTGGGAGGCCGGAGAGCTTCCCGGTCGTGAGCGGTGGGTGCGTGGGCGGCCGGCGCGAGCGCGTAGTGCCTCGATGACCTCCTTGGCCCGAGCGGCTGTGACCGTCTTCGCGTCCCGTTCCAGTTCTTCGGCGGGAACGCCGAGGAGTTCGGCCACCAGCTCCGAGTCCTGGTCGTACAGGCGCAAGACCGCCGCAGTGGACTCACGGGCCTTACGGTCGGCCGCTTCCTTGGCAACTGCCGCCTCCACAGCGGCCTTTCGGGCGATCAGGACGCTCTGCGCGGCCAACTCGCGAGTCCTCATCTGAAGCGTCTCCACGGCCCGAACCCGCCGCCGTAGCTCGGCCGTTGTTACACCATCTGCCGACGTCATTTCAGCAACTCTCCTTCTGTAGATGAGAGTTGAGGATGAGCGTTGGGGGCTGGCATGCAGGGGTGTCAGCATGACGCTGATCGGAATAGCGGGTCATGGTGGGCACCGTAGAAGTGAGGTCAGGAAGAACTCACATGCGTCGCCTGGATACGCCGGCGTGGAGGAGCGCGAGGAGGTCGTAGGGCTTCACCAGCGACGGTGACGTGTTGGGTGGGCCGCCGGTGGGGGTAATTTCCCTTCACAGGAAAGCTTGTTGAATGCCTGCGTGGGCTGCTGCCGCTCAAAGAACATGCCTCCGGCGGGTCCGCTCTCGGAGGGGGAGAGGGCGGGGCGTTCGGCTGGCCCGCCGTCGTGGTGGGGGTGGGGTGGCGGTGGGGTTCCCTCCTCGGTCGGTCGTCCCAGCGAAGCGCACCGCGCCGCAGGGGTGCGAGGTCGTACGTCCGGGTCTGGGACTTTCCTCGTCCCTCAGAAAGTCCCAGCTTCCGGGCGCTCCACCTCGCACCCCTGCACCACGGCACGCGAGGCAGTGCCGTCCAACCGAGGAGGGAACCCCACCGCAGGCCCGCTGTGGCTGAGGCACCAGCCGAGGCCCTGAGGGGAAACCGCAGGTCAGGGTTGCACGAGCGGCAATAACATGGTTTAATTAAACATGTCGGAAGGGGAGGGGCAACACCCCGACCGGCGCCCCGAGGTCAAGTCGGCCCCGGGTAGGCACTCCCACCAGGAGCAGAGTCATGGGTACTCCCCGAGAAGACGTGAACCCCAAGCTGGCCACCATTCAGGCGCTACTCGCCAAGGCCGAGGACTCCGCGACCCCCGAGGCGGAGGCTGAGCTTGCCCGCACGCGGGCGATGGAGATGATGGCCAAGTACGGTGTCGACGACGCCCTGTTGAGCGATGGGCAGCCGTCACGGGACGCGGTCGTCACCCGGGACGTCGACCTGCCCAACCCGTGGTCCATGCCTCGTGCCCGGCTCATGTACTTCATTGCGGAAGCCGTCGGATGCCAGGCCATCCACATCGGTACTCGGAGGGCCGGGACACGGCGCGTTCAGATCGTCGGGTACGAGTCCGACGTCCAGCGCGCAGAGATCCTTTACGCCTCGCTTCTGCTCCAGATGTTCAACGGACTCAACGCGCAGGCCGTCCCGTACGGGGTGCGGAGCGCGCGGGCGTGGCGGAACTCGTGGCAGATCGGGTTCATCGTGCGGGTCACCGACCGGCTCAAGGCGACCGAGGAGGCCGCCCGCGCTGCCGCCGGTGCGGAGATGTCGGCCGCCGGACGCAGCGGTGAACTTGTGCTTGCCGACCGGGCCGCCATGGTCCAAGCCGCCTTCAAGGCCGAGAACCCGAGCGTGCGGACGCAGCGAGGGTCGTACAGCGGCAACGGGTACGGCGCCGGGGCTGCTGCTGGAGACCGGGCCGACATCGGCGGAACCCGCCGCATCGGTGCCACGACCGCAGGGGCACTCGCGGCCTAGCGGTCAGTTCTGCCGGGGGCGGCGGGCGCCGTCGTCCCCGGCCTGTCGGAAGGAAGGGAATCTGATGTCTTTGAGGAACCGCCCCCTTGCTCGTTGGAGGAGCGACAACGACCAGATGCAGGCCGGTAGGGCATGGCTGTCCTGCGAGATCTGCGGGGCCGCCGAAAACCTGACCCGCGTTGTCCGTCGTCAGTGGCCGTCCAGCACTGTCGGGGCGCGGTACTACGCCCGATGCCCCCAGCATCCTGACGATCTGACGAACCTGGCCTGAATCCCGATCGAAACCCCCGGAGGTCACTGCATGTCCGCACATCGCCACCCCGCAACCCCCGCCCGCATCCTCACCACCGCCGCCGACCACATCGAGCGAGTCGGCCTCTATCAGGGTGACTACCTATGGCAGCCCGGTCAGTTGGGCGACTTTGCCCCATGCACAGTGCTGCACGCATGGGGGCGGGGAGTCCGCGCCGTCCGACCCCGCTGGTCCTTGCACGGTGAACCGTGGGACGTCTTCCAACAGGCCGTTGCCGATTCCCTGGTGATCCTCAGCGATCACATCAACGGCCGCCCTGTTCCGAGCATTCGGTGGAAGAAACTGCGACTCCCCGAAGACGCCTACCGGCGCACCGTGTTGTGGTGCTGGGGGGACGCCCCCGAGCGAACCACCGGCGAGGCCGCCGCCATGATCCGCGCCGCCGCAGTCCGATGCTTGAGTGACGTCGATCACGGTGCCTCGGGTTGCCCAGCCCCATAGAACATGGTTTAATTAATGATGCCGGGAGGGGGAGGGCAACACCCCCTCCCGGCGCTCCATCGGACCGGACGGTCCGGCAGAACTCACCAGGAAGAGAAGACGCGATGCTCAACGTCAAGAACCGAGCCGGCTCCGAGGCGACCCCCACCCTTTGGTTGTCCCTCACCGTCGCCGAACTTGCCGCTCACCCCGGCAACCTCCGAAACATCGAGATCCCGGCCGATCTGCTGACCGACGTGACCGAGAACGGCGTCACGGAGCCGCTGTACGTCGTACGGACCCACGGCGACATGCCGCAGATCGTCGACGGGTTCCAGCGTCTCGCTGCCGCTGTCGCCGCAGGGCTGGAGGCCGTGCCGGTCACGTTCCGCCCGGTGATCCGGATAGACGCCCTCACGCCGCACCCGAAGAACGCCCGCGAAGAACTGGACATCAATGCGGCGTTCGTGGAGTCCCTCCGCGCCGAGGGATGCCGAATCCCCGTCAAGATTCAGCGCCTTGACGGCGGGGTACTCCAAGTCAACGACGGCAACCGCCGCTTCCATGGTGCGAAGGATGCGGGTCTTACGCACCTGCCGTACGAGTGGGACGACGACGACCGCGACGCCGCCGGACAGTTCCTCGACATGATCACGACCGCGCAGCATCGCAAGAGCCTGACGCCGTCGGAGATGAACCAGGCCATGTTCAGCGCGGCCGAGGCGGGCGCGCAGGTCGGCCGTATCGCCCGAGCCGCAGGGGTGCGGCAGAAGGACGTGAGGACGGTCGTCAAAGTCCGCTCCGACGAGAAGTTGAGCGCCGCTGTCGCGGGCGCCAGCAGCTACGCGTGGACGTTCGAGCACATGGCCGCGCTCGCTGAATTCGCGGACGACGCCGAGGCACTCGAAGCGATCACCGAGGCCGCCGCCGAGGAGGACGCCGACGCCAGCGACGTCGACTGGGTCATTGCCGTCGAGCGGACCAAGCGCGACAAGCGGACCAAGGCCCAAACTCACCGCACGGAACTGGAAGCGGCCGGACAGAAGGTCAGGGACGCCGAGGAACTGTCCGAACGCGCGGTCGCCGTATGGAGGTTGCGCGGCATCAGCGCCGAGGAACACGCCGACTGCAAGGGGCAGGTGTGGGTGTTCGACGAGCGGAAGGGGGACCGGTACGAGCCCTACTGCTCCGCTCCCGGTCTGTACGGGCACGAGGCGCCCGCGAGCGCCAGCGGGGCCACGAAGACCGGCGCCGAGGTCGAGGCGGAACGCGCGGCCCGAGCCGCCGTGAAAAAGGGCAACCTTGACTGGGATGCGGCCGAGGCTCTGCGCCGGAAGTGGATCACCGATCTGATCAAGCGGCGCAACCTGCCGAAGAACATCACCAACGATCTGATCGGACACGTCAACAACGCTCTTCTTAACGGGAGTTGGGGCCTCTCTGAGGACTTGAACAAGGAGCCGACCACCGAGATCCTGGCCGCTTTCCTGGGGTTGAACAGCGCACAGGCCAAGAGCCGGGGCGGTTTCGCCGGACACGTCGCGAAGGACCCTCGCAGGGCGCCGCAACTCCAGTTCGCGGCACTCGCCGCAGTCCGCGAGAAGTGCGCGACCCGGACGGCATGGCGGACGGACAGCCAGCGGTCGGACTGGACCCGGAAGCCGACAGGCCGGTGGTTCATGGTGCTGGAAGCCTTGGGATACCCGTTGACCCCCATTGAACGGTCCGTCGTGGATGACGAACCGTACGACCCGGCGAACAAGAAGCCCCGCGCCGCGATCACGTCCGGCGACGAGCAGGGAGCGGAGCAGGAGTCCGGCACCGCCGAGGAGACCGGCGAACAGGAGGCCGAGGAACCGGCGAACGACGACGAAGCCGCCGCCTAGCCCCCAGCAGCCCGATTCCGGGGCGGGGGAACCTCCCTCCCGCCCCTAGTGCCCCAGGAGCCCCGCAGTGACCCGTACAGCTCTGTTCGAGACCCACACCGACGACCACGGATGTGGTTGCGTCCCCGCCCCCGCTGAACCCGACCCCGGCACCACCGCCGACATCATGCAGGCCCGCGCCATCGCGGCCGGACTCTCGGAGTTCGGCATCGGTCCCGCCCGCTGGTCAGCCGCCTACGACCACCAGGCCGCCGCCGTCGTCCTGCGAGTCGACACCTCACATGGGCTGTACGCCCTGGTCATCCCGGCGCCCGGCCAGCCGTTCCCTGTCCACTACCGGGGGGAGCGCATCGGAGCGCTGGACTGCCGCCGGACCTACGGCACCGCCGACAGCTACACCGCCGCCCTGTTCGCCGCGTTCCTCCGCGACCGTGCGGCCCTGGAGATTCCTGGTCGGGATGTTTGCCCCACACCAGAAAACATGGTTTAATTAATTGTGTCGGAGGGGGAGGGCAACACCCCCTCCGACACCCCAGGCCGCGCGCGGAGGGCAACCCGTCCGGCCTGGCGCTCGATTCCTCTCTCACCAGCAGGAGCACCTTCCCGATGAACAACTCTGTCTTGCGCTTCGACGTCCCGGAGACGGCCGAGAGCCACGTCCGTCAGCTTGTCCAGGCCACCAACGCCCGCGCCGCGATCCACGGCCTGAACCCCTACGCGCTGGAGATGTCCGCGCCGTTCCTCGCGGACTACCGGGACTACGACGACCGGTTGATCGGCAAGCGGTACTTCGTGACCGTCACCCTCACCGGGGGTGTCCCCCGGCACGCCGGTTGGACGGTCGTCGCCCGACTCGACCACGACGAGGAAGGCGAGACGATCCTCAGCATCTTCCCCGGACTGTCCGACGAACTTGCCGAAGAGGCGCGCGGGATGCGGGTCGTCGAGAACTTCTGCTACGGCTGCAAGGTCGAGCGCGACCGGACCGTCACCTACCTGGCCCGCCACGAGAACGGCGAGTACCGGCAGTTGGGCACCACGTGCGTCGAGCCGTACACAGGTCTGCCGATCAAGGGACTCCAGGCACTGTGGAGGCTGGAGAAGATCAAGGACACCGACTGGGACGGACTGGGAGTCGAAGGGGTCCCCGCCGACATCCGGTTGCCCGTGGACAAGGTGCTCAGAGTCGCCGCCGCCATTGTGGAGATGGAGGGTCGGTTCTACGCCCGGTCCGAGGCGTGGAAGACGGTCACCCCGACCGCCGACAACGTGTCCGCCTACTTCTTCAACCGCAAGGTTCCCGAAGCATGGCGCGCGGAAATCAACGCCCAGCCCGGCGCCGAGGCCACGGCCGCCGCCGTACGGGAGTGGGCCGTGCAGGGATACGGCAGCACCAACGACTACCGGCACAAGATTGCCCAGTTGGCCAAGGGACAGACGGTCGGCCAGCGGCACCTTTCGACGCTCGTTTCCGCGATCGCCGGATGGCACCGGGACCAGGAGCAGGCCGCAGCGGAGCGCGCCGCCCGGTGCTCGCTGCCGCAGGGGAAGGTGGGGGAGCGGCTCACCGTCGCCGCCACCGTGACGACCGTGATCGAGCTGGAGGAGCGCCACTACGGCTACCACGCCCAGCGCCGCCGTCTGGTGAAGTTCCAGGACGCGGGCGGCAACGTGTACGTCTGGTTCAGCAGCGCAGCCGACGTCCCCGACCAGGGCGACGAGGTCGAGGTGACCGGCACGGTCAAGGACCACAGCACCTACGGCGAGGTGGCACAGACCGTACTGACCCGGTGCCGTGTCGTCGAGCGGGAAGCCACCGAGGAACGCGAGTTGGTCGCCGCGTAACGGCACCGGTCGGGCGGAGGGGGGCCGCCCGACCGGTCCCCGGCGGGTAGCCGGGACCCGGACGGCATCGAGCCGCCCGCGTCCCGCGCGCCCACCGCCGGTTGGACTCCCCAGCGAGCGCGGAAAACCGCGCCGAACCGCACAAAGGACGTCCCGGAGGGACGACTCAGCCTGGCCCGGCTCGCAGCCGGCCGGAACGTCCGGGCCGCAGACGGCCCTCCCGCCCCGCCCGGACGCCGGGCCGGAGGACGTGTCCTCCGGACACGGCTGTGTTGTTCGCCGCGCTCCGTGCATCCATGGCGGCTTCTCGGTCGAGGCCCGGCTCGTGCTGGCCACACCACTGAACACGCACGAGGAACAACACCCCATGCCTGAGAACACGTGTGCCGTTCACCAAGCTTCCCGTCAGGAGATCTGTTGACGGCAGACCTGCCTTCAAGTCGCTAGACAGGTCGCCATCTTGGTCGGCGCTGTAGCACATGTTTGATCGCACGGAGCCGAAGACCAGCACCAGATCAAGGTTCCCAACTTCGTCTTGCTGCTACCAGAAAGCGCTATGTGTGTTGCGAAGAACACTGCAGCTTACCTGGAGCGGAGCTACTATCAGCACCGTCGCCAGCTGGTGACGACACGAAATAAGACAGGTGGTTGATGAACAGCGCTCGAGGGCTCACGCGGATTGAAGTCACTGGTCTGCTAGGTAGGTTCCGCCACACGGTTGAGTTCCCTGCTGACGATGAGTTCGTGATCATCCATGGGCCTAACGGCGTTGGCAAGACAAAACTGCTCGAACTCGTCAGTGCAGTGGCGTGGCCTGTCGACTTCAGCGTGATTGTACGGACACCGTTCGAAATGCTCCGTCTTGAATTTGGCGACGGCTCGGTTTTTACTGTCGATAAAATGGAATCTGCGGATCTGGGTGAGGTGGAAATTTTCCCGCCGTCCGGAACTGAATATCTTCAGGTCGCACAAGGGCTTTTTTTCGTCCTTGAAGAAGAGTCAGGGCATAGTGCGGTTTCTTGGTCTCCCGAGGAACTCTCGCGGTATGTGAATAAAGACAGGGATGGCTCGGCGACAGCGCGACTTTTCGATCTAGGTAGTGCAATGGCTCGATATTCGGAAGATCGGGCTAGTCAGTATACGTCGGTTCCGTCTTGGGTTGATTATCTGTCGGATTCGGGCAGTGGGGTCCTCGGTGATCGGATTCCGGAGGTAATGCGCGATTTTCTGTCCGATATGGTGGCACACTCTATCGACACCCATCGCCTGCTTGGCTTGTCCTCGACTACGCAGCGGCAGGGTCGTCTCTCGTTTAATCAGATCCCTCAGGAGACGAAAGTAGAGCAGTTCGCCCAAGATTTGGCACGTAGGCTAGCAAGCGAACTCGCGGAGAACTCGCGAACTTCGCAGGAACTGGACCGTACGTATCCCCAGAGACTTCTGGAAACCGCGAACGTAGATGTCAGCGAGTCGGAGATTCGGGAACGGTACGACGCTCAGAACGATCTACGGCGCAGGCTCGGTGACATTTCGTTGGTTGATGATGACGAGCGGTCGAGTGTGATTGAGATCCCAGAGCGTATGGAGCAGTGGCAGCGTGCAGTGCTGTGGACTTACCTTCGGGATACCGAGGATAAACTAGCAACATTTCGGGAGGTCCTTGACCGCGTCTCGTTGCTGCGTAATATCGTTAACAGCCGGTTTCTTTTCAATCGTCTCGAAATCGACCGGGAGCGAGGCTTCCGTCTAGTTGACGGCGAGACGAAGCAAGAGTTGGACCTGTCATCTCTGTCCTCCGGAGAACAGCATGAACTGGTCCTAGTGTACGACCTATTGTTTAATGTCCCGCCCGGCGCGCTCGTATTGATTGACGAACCAGAGATCTCTTTGCATGTGTCGTGGCAGAAGAGCTTCATCTCAGACCTGCGCAGGATTGCTTCCCTGGTTAAATTTCGGACGATTGTTGCGACTCACTCGCCGCAGATCGCTGGAAAATGGGTGGACCGTATGGTCGTTCTGGGGCCGGCGGCGGAGTGATCGAATAGTGATCGACGAACTTGATGCCGATGACCTTTACGCTGAGCTGATCATGCAGCGAGCTAATGATGCCCGTTCCTTCATACTCGTCGAGGGTCCCACAGACTGTGCCGTACTCGACCGATTCGTCAACTCCGATCATTTCGTCACTGTTCCGGCTCTCGGTAAAGTTCGAGCTTTGGGTGCGATTGAGCAGATCCATGGCGGCGACCGGATCACGGCTGTTTACGCGATCCTGGACCGCGACTGGGTGGGGTTGCTTGACGACGGCGTCGACTATCAAACGGTGGTTTACACCGACTTCTACGACCTTGATGCCTGCATTTTCTTCGCCCCCGAAGTATACGAGGCTCTCGCGGCAAGTTTCTGCACTGACATGAGTTTCAAACATGGCGCAGCAGGTTGTAGGCAGGAGGACATCACTGCGGCTTGTCTGCGGTTGGCCCTGCCTATAGGTCTCCTGCGGTACATATCCCAGCGTGACGGTCTGGGGCTCAACCTGCGGGACTTCCCGCTGAGCGCGGTGGTCGGGGGAGCGGGTGAAGAGGTCGATATCGCTGGACTGATCATGATCGCCTGCAAGCGGGCTGGGACGGAGCCCGCGGACCACCCTGCTCTCGCCTCGCTCCTGGAGGCAGAACTGGCCCGTACCAGGGACGGGGAGCGTTACTGTTCCGGACACGACCTGGCCAAGGCATTCGCACTGGTCGCACGGCGGCGCTGGGCTTCCAATGTGGGGCATGACGTTATTGAACGCTCGGCCCGAGCAGTACTCAGCCATGACGCCTTTACTCGAACCAACATCTTCCGGGATTCCGGACGTTGGGCGGCC
Organism: Streptomyces sp.; assembly: GCA_036569285.1. GTDB lineage: Bacteria > Actinomycetota > Actinomycetes > Streptomycetales > Streptomycetaceae > Streptomyces. Next base: position 26,838 of record DATCQX010000371.1, on the reverse strand, counting down.
GCCGCAGTTGCGCCTGTCTGGAGAACTCCCGGCTGTTGAAGAGTTGAAGAGAGGGGCATCTGGAAAGCGCCGGGCACCGCCACTCCTACAGCCAGGCGGGTTGGAGTCTCAAAGGACCGTATGCCTCCGGCGGGTCCTCTCTCGGAGGGGAAGAGGGCTGGTCGGTTGGGCGCGGGAGCGTTGTGGTGCGGGTGGGGAAGGCGGGGTTCCCTCCTCGGCCGGACACCCGGGGGCGTACCAGGAACCCGGACACGGCGTCCAGGCCGAGCCGCTGCGCGGTCGCTTCGCGAGCCTGGACACCGCGTCCGGAACCCTGGTCCGGCGGAGCTGTCCGACCGAGGAGGGAACCCCGCCCAGGTCCGCTGTGGCCGGGTACGGCCGCGCGAGTGCAGGTCGCCGGGCGAGGAAAGGGCAGGTCAGGGCGTATACGAGGTTGACCCGGATCCAGCAACATGGTTTAATTATTTATGTCGGGAGGGAAGGGCAACGCCTCGACCGGCAGCCCCGGGCGAACAGTCCGGTGGAACCTTGCTCACCAGGAGGTCCGCAGTTATGTCCCGCAAGCCGAAGATGACCGACGAAGAGCGTCGCGCCTATAGCGTCAGGATGCGCGGTGAACTCGAAGCCGTAATGGATCGCGCGTACGGCGCGATGGTCGCCGATGAGGAATTCTGGGCGACGGTCATGCGTACGGCCGCGACCCTGACGGACCGCAGCGCCGTCAACTCCATCGCGATCGCCGCCCAGTGCCCCCACGCCACCCGCGTACTCAGTTCCGGAGACTGGCGGAAAGCCGGACGCTTCCCGGTGAAGGGGTCCACCTCCATCCGTATATGGACGCCGATCACGCGCCGGGCCGAAGGTGTGCGGGACGCCGCAGCCGACAGTGGGCAGGGGGAGGCCGTCGAGGTGGAGGGGCGGCGGGTGTCCGGCTACAAGGCCGGACCGGTGTTCGACGTCACTCAAACCGACGGTGACCCCTACGAGTTGCCTTTTACTGCTCCGTTCGCCCCTGAGGTCGTTCGAGACGTCCTGGTTGGTCAGTACCGCGACTGGTACCACCAGGACCCTGAGCGGGCCGGAGGGTTCGACTTCGGCCAGGAGGCCCCCGACGGCGCCGTCCGTATCCTGCTATACGGCCACGCGTGGCGACGTATCGCCGAGAGTGACGTCCTTCTCCCCGGTCAGCACGCGGCCGAGGTCACCTCAGCGGCACATGTTGCCGCTCTGATCCTCGGGGTCGTTCCCGGACCGGTCGTCATGCCGCCGCTCGCGGGCGTCATCACCCAGGACAGGAAGCCCCCGATTCATGAGTCCGCCGTCCGTGTCATCGAGACCGGCCGAGCCATCGCCAGCTCTGTTGCCGCAGCCGTCGAGCGTCACCGCGAACTCGCCTATGCTGGTTGACCTTCGCCAAAAAACATGGTTTAATTAAACATGTTGGAGGGGGAGGGCAACACCCCCGACTGACACCCCAGCCGGGGCCGACCGGCCCCGGCTGTACCTCTCACCAGATGGGAAACGACATGCTCACCACCCCACAGACCCCCACCGTCCAGGACTTCCCCACCGCGACCCTCGTAGTGGCCGGACCCTGGCACCGGGGCCGCCAGTTCAACACCCTCCCCGCCGTCGTCGTCTGCCCCTTCGGCGGGCCGGAGTTCGCGGACAGTGCCACCATGGCGGTCGTCTGGTACTTCACCCTCGGAGCCCCGCAGCCCGGCCACAGTGTCCAGGCGATGTTCCCGCACGAGCTGACGCCGCTTGACGACACGCTCACCACGATGCACCAGGACACGTTCCGCGACATCGTCCGCACTATGAGCCAGGGCCGGTTCGCCTACGACGACGGGGACGCACTCCGCGCCGCCGTCCGCAACGCGTGGCGTGAGCGGACAGGTCTGGCCGACCCCGCCGAGCGGGACACGCTCCACCACAGCTGAGCACGGCGCCGCCTGTCCGGGGGAGGGCAACACTCCCGGACCGGCAGGCCGCTCAGCACCAGAGCGGACACCCCTTCGGGGCGGCAGGACAGGTCCGGTGCGTTCACCGCCGCCGGCCGACTCCGTCGACCGCCGACGGGCACCGGACCGTGAAGGACGCGTCCCGCGGGGACGCGGCAGCCCCTGCCGTCGCGCGGGGCGCGACGGCCCGCGAGCCGCTCGTCCCTCACGGCCCGCGCCTGTGGTGCGGACCGTCTCCCACCCAAGGTCCGTCCTGCGGACAGACCAACTCCTCACCAGAAAAGACCAGTTCAGTGACTGTCGAGATCACGCACACCCGCCGGGAAGGGACCCTGATCGAGGGCACGGCACGCGGCGACGGAACAGCGGAGATCCTGAAACTCCGTGAGTACGGCAGGACCGGCCGACAGCCCTTCCGCTGGAGCAGGAACCTCGGTTGCTGGTACCTCCCGCACAGCCGCGACCACGCGGCCTACACCCCCTCCCTCGAACTCCTCGCGCAGCGACTGCGAGACGCCGGCTTCGACGTCACGCTGAGCGTCGACAACGCCGACCGCCGCAGCTTCAGCGAGGCCGAGCAAGACCGGGAAGACCGGGCCCAGGACCGAGCCGAGCGGTTCGGCGGGTACGCCGACAACGCCGCCCGGAACTCCGAGACCGCATGGAAATCAGGCAGGGCGATAGCCGACCACATCCCCTTCGGCCAGCCGATCCTGGTCGGCCACCACTCCGAGCGCCACGCACGACGGGATCAGGAGCGGATCGACAACGCGATGCGCAAGAGCATCAGCGAGCACGACCGCGCCCAGTACTGGAGCGACCGCGAGCGGGCCGCCGCCAACTACGAGCGGTTCCGCAAGGACCCCGGCCGCACCCTCCGCCGTCTCGACAAGCTCCGGGCCGACCTCCGTGCGGTCGAGAAGTGGCAGCGCGGGGAGTCCGCCAAGGGATACTCCCGCAATCCGGCGGACCCCGAGCTGGTGACCGAGCACCAGGAGCTGACCGAGGAGATCGAGCACTGGCAGCAGGTCATCAAGGACGCCGAGGCCAAAGGCTTCAAGGTCTGGTCGAGGGCCGACTTCCAGCGCGGTGACTTCGTGCGCTGCCGGGGCACCTGGTACGAGGTCCTGCGCGTCAACGCCAAGTCGGTGACCATCCCGCACATCCACAACAGCGTCGGACAGGCCGTCGTCCGAGCCGAGGGCAACCGGCTCGACGGATGGACCTGGACGGTTCCCTACGACGACGTCTCGGGACGCCGCAGCGCCGACGAGATGCGGCAGACGGCCCCGGCCGACGCCGTGTAACGACCGCTCACCCGCACCGGCGGCCGAGCACCGCCGGTGCGGGACCCTCTCTCACCAGAACAGGGCACCACCATGACCACCCAACTCCTCGAACGGCCCGGGTCCGTCGCCATCGCCGACGCCGAGCCACACCCTTCCCTTCAGACCGCCTTGCCGTACCGCATCGGAACCCCGGACATCCAGTGCCGGTACCCCGTGATCATCGGCGAGGACCTGGTCATCGGCCGCGCCCACAGGTGGCACCGGGACTGGTGGATCGACACCAGCACGGGAGAGCACAACCTCCGCCGCCCGCCTGTCGGAGTCTCCGGCATCGAGATGGCCGCCGCCCACCTCGCCCAGGAGTACGCCGCCGGACGCATCACTGCCGTCCCCCTCGACCACGTACGCGCCGAAGCCCCCCAGCCGCTTCACGGGCCGGTTCCCCTGCTGCACCCGCGGATGCCCGCCACCGACCGCAACATCCAGAGCGCGCGGACAGCGTTCGCCGGACTCACGGCTCACCGCTGGCGGGCGGTACTCACCGGGTTCCCAGGGTCCGACAACCACTGGTTCCTCTCCTGCGAGCTGTGCCCGTGGCAGGGACCGAAGTTCTGGAGCCACCTGCGAGGACGCAACGGCGCCCCGCCGAGTGCCCACCGACACGAGGGCGGGTGCGTCGGCAAAGACCGGGTCCGCGAACTCATCCCCGCCTACCAGCAGTAGACCGCCCCCGGGGGCGGTGCGCTGCCGCCCCCGACCCCCGAAACGGACTTCACCATGCCGATCCACTACAGCCCCAGCAGCGTCGTCATCGCGGACACCCCGGCCGGAATCCTGGAATGGGCCGCCTGCCACATCGAACACGTCGGCATCCACCAAGGTCCCCGCCTCTTTGACGGACCCGGCCGCACCGCCACCCTGCCGTGCTGGCCGCGCGGAGCCCTCGAAGTCGCCACCGGACAAGGACGGGTGACCGCCAGCCGGACGTACGACTGGGGCCGCATCCACCGCGCCCGCGACCAGGCACTCGCCCTGCTCGCCGAGACCCTCACCGGCCACCCCGTCACCGCAGGCGAGTACGCCCGGCATCGCGACGTCATCGACCGATGGAGCGCCGAGCCGGGCCGCACCGCCGCAGAGGCCGCCCGCGCATTCCGTACCGCCGCCACCCGCGCCCCGTTCTGACCCGCCCCGAGTTCCCGAAAGCCAGCACGATGGACGAGACGACAGAATTCCGCAGCACCACCAGAACACCGAGCCGCCGAGGAGCCGCCACCCCCAGCCGGGACGGCATCCACCGCATCGCCGTACCCGTCCACCTCCGGCTCAGCGCGTCCGAACTGGTCCGCGTACTCCTCGCAGCCCCGGCGGACACCGACTTCCGCACCCTCAACTCGGTGGAGGTCCGGTCCCTCATCACCGCCGAACTCACCCAGCACGGCTACGACGTACTCGACAGGTCGTCCTACGACCCCGAACACGACCGCCACCAGGACGCCCGCCGCGCAGTCCGCCGCGCGTACGGACCGCGGTTCCTCGACGCCCCCGACGCACAAGCCGTACTCGCCGATCCCCTCCGCGAAGTCCTCCGCGCCACCCACAGCGAGAAGCCGTGACCGAACCGACCGGAGCGCGAGCGCGACAGACGTACTACTGGAGGGTGCGCAACGCACGCACACCTGCCCCTGCGCAGAGCGCACCGCGAACGTGGCACATCCAGCCCGGACACCCCGGCGGCGCGTACTGCGACCTCGGACACGAGCTGGACCCACTCGCGCACCACACCCCCACCCTGCTCGCCCGGAGCCGGCAGTCCGGGTGCCGGGAGCAGCAGGAGTTCCGGGGCGGATGCCTCGCCTGTGACTGGGAAGGCCCCGTACGCTGCGGCGACGGCGGCAACGACGCGGTGGAAGACGCCCACGACCACGCGTTCCCCGGCTGGAGGGCACTCCCGCCGATCACCAGGGTCAGGGACAGGTGGGAGATCCCGCAGAGCCGGCACCGTTGGGTTCAGCTCATATCCCGGTACCCGGCGGGGTGGGTGGACCGGGGCGCACCGCTCGTGGTCTGGAACCGCCATCGCTCTGAGGCCCACGCTCCGCCGCACGCGGGGCGCCCCCGTTACGAACTCCGCGTCGACCGGCCGCCGAACAGCCGGGACGCCGACCCCACGAACCAAGAGGCGCTCTTCTGATGGCCGCACTCCTCCGGACCAGAGGCCCACCCCGGTTACCTCAAAGGTGGTTTAATTACCCGGCCGTCAACGGAGCAGGGCAACCTCCAGTCGGCCGGACGCCGCACCAACCCAGACAACGAAATGACGGCCAGCGCACAAGGGCAACAAGGCGCTGGCCGTCGATGTCTCTCACCAGAAAGACCCGACCATGCTATGCGACCGACACCCCGACTGTCCCCAGCCCGGCGACATCGCCCAGCTCAGGAGGGGTAACAGCATCGGCGCCGAGGACACCGACAGCTTCGTCATCGTCGAGGACTTCCCCCCGACCGGCCGGTACCTCGTCCTCAACCGTCCCATCGGCCACCCCGCCCGCGCCGACTGGGCCGCCGCCGTCCCGCTGCACGAGATAGCCACCCTCACCAGGCTGGAGGCGACCGGCACCCGCACATGGACGCCGGCTCCGGAACCCGACGACCTCCCATGACCACCCCGAACGACACCGGACAGGAGACGAACGTGCCCCCCGAGACCGGCCGCACGCTCTACTCACGAGCGGACCTGCGCAAGGTTCACAACATCAGCGAGTCGACCCTCCAGAACCTCTGGACCGACCGCGAGAACAACGGCCACCCGCCCGTCACCGCGACCATCGACGGCGTCATGCACTGGGACGGCGAGGTGTGGGCCACGTGGCACCACGAACTCCAGCGCCGGCGTGCCGCCGCTAGCACCACGAATCCGCCGAAGCTCGACGGGGACCCCGAAGAACTGGTCGGTCCGGCCGAGGCGGCGAAGATCTGTGGGTTCGCCGACTCCGCCACCGTCTCCCACTACGTCAAGAACCCGCCGGAGGGCTGGCCCGAGCCCGACGACTGGGATGTCCTTCCGACTCGTCGGCGTCCGAAGTGGAAGCGGTGGAGGCTCTGGCAGTACCTCGCGGAACGGAAGGGCCGGGGGCACGCCGGCGGGCGGCCCAAGGGGCGGCGCGGGCTGGCCTACCCGTACCAGGGGGACGAACGGCTCACCCTCGCGCGACAGGCGCTTGCGGCCAACCCGAGCGCCAAGAACGCCGATCTCATCGCCGGGCTCCAAGGGCAGACGGAGAAGGCGTACTCCCGTACGGTCTGGAACCTGATTCTGAAGTCGGCCCGCGAGAACCCCGAGGAGTGACGGTGCCCGGTGCCTGCTGCCCCCGTTGCGGTGGACCGCTCGGTGAACGGCCAGCGCGTTCACGGCTGACAGCGGATCGCGAGGTTCTCATCTGCGCAACATGCGGGACTGACGAAGCTGTCAGAGACGCCAACGGCCAGGCCCCCATCTCGTTCGGTGAGTGGCCCCGCTATTAGCTTTGGGCACGAGCCTTATTTTCCGCTTGTGCAGACCTACGCTTCAGCTCACAGGATCGCCCGGCTAATGCGGACGGACATGGTCAAGCCAACGTGTCCGTCCGCCCTGCGCAGGCCACGCGGAGCATGCGCAACTGCGCCAGGAGTTTTCGATGAGCCGTCCGATCGGCTCCCGCCGTGCGTATGTCGCGGCTGATCGCATGGTGCAGTTCTCGAACTGTCGGAGCCGGGAGAACGGTAACCCCGGAGAAACTGACGCCGGTGTCGATCCTGTTACCCAGCGTACGGCGTAGTTTCACCCACGCGGAGGTCGCTGCACGTTGCTGAGAGTCTCTTTCCGCTTCCGGGAGATGATGCAGTGTCTCCAGCTCCGTGATCATGGCAATCGCATCTTCGTCGAGGCTTGTGCGTAGACGCCGTACCCGAGCGAGGACTCGCAGCGAGGCGACTACACCTGCCACAGTGATCGAGGCCGCGATCCCAAGCGTCGCGCCCTTGTACTCCTTGTGTTCCCACACATATGAGAGCGCCAGCAAGAGGCCAAGAGTGCCGCACCAGTTGGCCGCGAGCCGCATGGGAGCGGCTCGGCCGAGGCGACCCCGCAATTGCTCATAAGCGGCGCTGGAAGGCTCGAAGCCCGCCCCATAAAACGAGTGGTAAATCCAAGCAGCTATAAGCAGCAGGGACGAGGACCAGCGGCCGGAGAACGCCAGCAGCATCGTACAGAGAACGAACAGCGATCCCAAGGCCATGTATCCGACAATCGGGAGTGCGGTAATCCGTCTCTGTCCTGTGCTTGACAGCGATTTGAACCAGGGGTGCATCAGCCAGGACGCCGCTAGGCACCCGGTGGTTGACATAGCCAGCAAGCCCATCGAGGCCGGGAAGGACAGTCCAGGGCGTAGGGCGAGCAGATGGAAGAGGACAGGTGGGAACCCTACGGCCACGCCAAAGAGGAACTGTCGGTTAGCGGGATAGCCGCGCAGCCACTCCTTCAGATGCTTGATTCCCCGGTGGAGCGGCCCTGGAACAGAAGGCTTGCTTTTGGCCATCATCCCCTCCTTGGAGTCGCCTGCTGAGCCGTCTCCGCAGCGAGAACGCTCTGAACTCGTGGGTGGAGCGGCTTTGCGCCCAGCTTCTAGCAGGGAGGCTGGGCGCCGTGACCTACTTGAGGAACTACAGAGGTCCGCGTCGACTGGATGCCGTACCTCTCACTGAGTGCACCCCTGCCCCTCGTTTCATCGGTAACAGTTCGATGGCGAAGACCCGGAACGCGCAGGCCTCAGAGTATCGCTTAGGCCCTCTGACCAGCCCTTTTTGAATTTGAGGACCAAGGTATCGTCACTTCGTGACGATACAATTGGCCAAGATGACCGGATCTGGTCGGTTCTCGGACGGGAGGTGGGCGGGCCGGTGGGGTGGGTGACGATGATCGGCCCGTCGGACGGGCAGGTCGAGTACCGCCTGACCGGAGGTCACGGGTGCGGGAAGGCGACCACCGTCGACGCCGCTCCCCTCATCGCCGCCATCGAGGCCAAGGCCGAAGAGACCGGAACCTCCGTCGCCGCGCTCCTTGGCGCGACCGAGGCGAAGAAGGCGTTCTTCCGCGCTCGCACCCAGATACGCAACGCCAAGTCCGCGAGGTTCACCGGGTTCGATGCCGTCGAAGTCGCCGCAGCCGCAGGGCTCGATGCCAGCACGCTGTACGGCGAGGAAGTCCTCCCCGCCCCCGCCGCGGACGGCCAGGTCGACTACCACCTCGACGCGAGCGAACGCCCGCTGGTGTGGATCGGCAAGGGCCTCACCGAGTTCGACATCACCCCCGGCAGCGTCCTGTCCCTCGACCAGTTCCCGGCGGCCCGCCGCATGATGCGAGGCGAAGACCCGCGTACGGGCCGGACGTTGGTGGAACCCAAACTCGCCGTCGCCCCCGCCGCGAAGCTCCCCGCCGCGCCCCTGGTCCGCGCGATCCGCCGCACCGCCGCCGAACGCGGCGTGACACCGGCCTCGCTGCTCGACTCGAAGCGCAAGAAGGACGCCTTCGGCCGGATGGAACGCCAGCTCGTCCGCTTCGGCGAAGCCCACAAGGTCCCCGCCTCCACCCTCGTCACCCTCGCCGACGCACTCGGCATCAACGCCGTCGACCTGTACGGCGAACAGCCCCTGGAGCAAGCCCTCCTCGCCGAGGCCGGCGGACGTCTCGACGCCCGCGCGCTCCTGCACGCCGTACAGAACAAGGCCCGCGAAACGGGCCGGCAGCCCGCCGACCTCTTCGACTCCGCGTCCATGAAACGCCGCTACCTCCAGACCGAGGCCGAAGCCGGACGGCGCCTGCGCGACCTGCCGATGGCGGTCCGTGAGGCCGTCGCGATGGCCAAGGCCGCAGGAATCGATCCCGCAGAGGTCTGGGACGCCGAGGAGATCAAGGCCGCCCAGAGGGAAGGCCGGGTGGAGGTCGGCAACCGGGGCGCGGACGTCACTCTGGACCTCCCGAAGTCGCAGTCGGTGTTCCTGGCGTACGCGCCGCAGGAGATGGCCGACGAGGTCGAGTCCGTCATCGTCGCGGCGGGCCGGGAGTCCGTGGAGGCGCTGGAGCGCTGGACGGCGTACGCGATGCGCGGCCGGCACGGCGACGGCGAAGAGGCCCGCACGGTCGCAACGAGCGGGTTCTCCGGCTGGATGATGATCCACCGCGCGGCCCGCCCGGTCGGCGGTGCGCCGTACGGTGACCCCCACTTCCACCTGCACTTTACCCTGGCCAACATGGTCAAGGGCACCGACGGGCAGTGGTCCACTGTCGCCGCCGGAGGCCGTGACCTGCACCGTCACGCCCGCGCGACCCAGGCCCTGATGAACGCCCGCGTCCGACGTGAACTCGCCGACCGCTACGGCATCCGCTTCCGCCGCGAAGCCCGCACCGGCGCCTGGGAGATCGCCGCGGTCCCCGAGCCCACCATCCGCCTCTTCAGCAAGCGCGACAGCCAGGTCCGCGAACTCCTCACCCGCCTCGGACTCGACTACGACAGCGCCACCCTGCGCGAACGCACCGCCGCCTCCGCCGTCTCCAAGGCCGCGAAGAACGGCGAAGCAGCGGGGGCTGCGGACGACGTTCTTCGCGCGTACTGGCAGGCGGAGGGCCGCGCCGCCGGGGACGACCCCGATGCCATCACGACCGCCGCCGTCCACGACGACGCACCCGCGGCGAACCCGGCTCTGGACGAGCTGTGCGCGCTCGTCTTCGACCCGAAGACCGGACTTACCGCGCACTCCAAGGAGTTCACCCACGCCGCCGCCATCGCGGCCGTCCTCGACGCCCTTCCCTACGGCATCGCCACCGCCGCCGAGGCCGAGAACCTCACCAACGCGGTACTTCAGTACGCCGGTTACGCCGTCCAGCTCAAGCCCAAGGGCGCCCAGCACTACACCCACGCCGACCGCTACACCACCACCGACATCGTCGCCGCCGAAACCCTCATCGTCACCGAGACGACCCGCCGCCTCAGCGAACAGGCCGCCGTCGTCAGCACCGACACCGTCGCCATGACCCTGTCGGCCGTCGAGGCCCAGCAGGGCTTCGCCTTCAGTGTCGAACAGCGCGCCGTACTCGACCGGCTCCTCACCGCCGGACACGGCATCGACGGCGTGATCGGCGTCGCGGGAGCGGGCAAGACGACCATCATGGACGCCGCCCGCCAGGCATGGCAGGCCCAGGGACTCGTCGTCGCGGGCGCGAGCACGGCCGCCGTCGCCGCCGCCAACCTCAAGGCCGAAGCCGGCATCACCTCCCGCACCCTCGCCTCCTGGCTCACCGGCATCCGCGCCGACGGCCCCGGCCTCACCGGCGTCGACGTCCTGGTCGTCGACGAAGCCGCCATGTGCGACGACCGCGACATCGCCGAGCTGCTCGCGCACGCCGCGAAGACCGGCACGAAGGTCGTCGGCATCGGCGACCCCAAACAGCTCCACTCACCCGGCGTCGGCGGCCACTTCGCCGCCGTCCACCACCTCGTCGACGGCCTCACCCTCACCGAGAACTTCCGCCAGAAGGACGCCGTCGAGCGCCGCGCACTCCAGCTCTGGCGCAACGACAAGCGCATGGAATCCCTGCGCACCTTCGCCGCGACCGGCCGCGTCCACGCCCTCGCCGACAAGGACGAGACGCTCGCCGCCATGCTCACCGTCTGGGCCGACAAACGGATCGCGTACGACGACCACACCGCCGTCCAACAGCTCTTGATGCTCGCCGCCACCAACGAGATCGTCGACGAACTCAACCTCGGCGCCCGCGTCCTGCGCAAAGCCGGCGGCGACCTCAGCGGCCCCGAACACACCTACGCCCTCGCGGGCGGAGGCGAACTCGTCCTGTCCGTCGGCGACCAAGTCCTCCTGCGCGCCAACGACTACCGGGCCAAGCGCACGGGCGGCGCGAGCGAGGACGTCCTCAACGGCTTCCGCGGCATCGTCCGCGCCGTCGACGACGAACGGCGCGTCCTCGTCGAGTGGCGGGAGAAGACCTCCGACGGTCACAAGGACCATGCCGAATGGGTCGACACCGACTACATCGCCCACGGCGGCCTCAGCCTCGGCTACGCCATCACCGGCCACAAGAGCCAGGGCCTCAGCGTCCAGGAAGCCCTGGTCTACGGCCCCGGCGCCCAGGCCAACGCCCTCTACACGATGCTGTCCCGCGACAAGAAGGAGTCCCACCTCTTCCTCCCGCTGTCTGTCTACGAAACCGACGCCGACCGCGCCCGCGCGGGCGAACCGGAGAACAAGCGGGAGCAGCTGGACCGCGCGGTCGCGGGGCTCATCCGTGAAATCGAGTCGGGGACCGAGGAACGGATGATCCTCACCGAACTTCCGGCGACCGACGTCCCCGCGTACATCCGTGAGGCCGTCGCAGACCTCCCCGTCCCGCGTGCTCCCGGAGCCGCCGAGCCTGACCACGACGAGTCGGAGGCCGCGAACCCGAGCACCTTCCGAGCACCGTCTACGTCATCGGAAACCACCGCGTCGACCACCCACCGCCCTTACGCGCACCTGAGCGACAACGCCTTGCGCGACGCGATCCGCAAGGCCGCGACGGCTACCCGCACCACCCGAACGGCAGCGGACCACGCGGAGGCCAAGGCTGCCCACGCCGAACAACAAGCGGCCGCCGGAACCGGACCGGCGGTGCTCGCTTTTGAGCGACACCTTCACGATCTCCTCACCCGCGCGGAGGCGATCCGTGAAGTCCGCGCGATCACCGACACTGTGGCCCAGCAGACTTCTGCTCAGCGGAACGCGGGCGAGCGACTGCACCAGATCGATCAGCAGTTGGCTGCTGTTGGTCGGTTCGGTCGTCCCGTCCTACGAGGGCAAGAACGGCTTCTCGTCGAGGCGGAACGTGCCGTCGTTCATGCGTACAAGGCGCAGGTGACCGGAGAACTGGACGTGCTGCACAATCGCCTCCGCGAGCAGGCTGCTGTCGCCGGACCTGATGGAGAGCACGAGGGCGTGTTGGAGGACACGGCGGTACTCCAGCGCGACTCGATGACCCTTGCGCAGCATGCCCAGGAGAAGGATGAACAGGCTGCTGTATGGCTTCGGCGTGAGGCAACCAAGGCCCGAGGGATGGCTTCGGGGGCCGCACATCGGGAAGCGTGTCTTCGCCATGAGCTGGAGAACCGAACCATGCCTGAGGACGATGTGACTGACATCAGGTCGGACCGTGGGAGCCATCCAAATGCCAACGAGGCATATTGGGTCTCCTACTCAACTTTGGAACCAGGAACTCCACCTTTGGGTCAGGAATTTTAAATATCGCATTCGCTCAATAAGGGAGGCTTTCGGGAATGCTCATGTCAACGGCGTGTCCCGATTGCGAGCTGTAGATCGTCGATTTTTTCATTCCCTCTTCGTGGAAATCTGCCACCCTCGAGTATAGCGGGAGTGGATTGCTTTGATCGTTGACCTCCAGGACCTGTTTCGCTTAAAAGGAATTTCAAATATCTTGGCGAATATAATTGCCCCTAGCAGTGACGCGGGAAGCGATAGAGTAATGGAAAACCAGAATTTTGGTAGATCGGATGAGACGAAGTTAGGGGCGATCCGTCGAATCACGATCATGACAATTGGCAGGTGGATTAGGTAGAGGCTGTACGAGATGTTACCTAGGCTGCGAATTGGGTGCATAGTTAGGACGCGTACGAGAAATTTGGGCCTCCCTGTGACGATCGAAGCGACTAGTAGAGTCATAGTGGGTGCTATAGAAAGATCTATCCAGAAGTAGTGGACTATCGCCCAAACCGAACCTTTGACGGCAACGAGGGCCAGAACTGGCATGGCAGCTAAGAAGGCTAGCCAATGCCATGGAAGGCGCTGGACCTTGTTTGGTGCAACGATTATTCCTGCGCCAGCTATTCCGGCAACGAAAACAGGGGCAAGGTTCGGAGTTAACCAGTTATCCCCTTCTATCGGGGATGCGCCTGTCGCTAACAGTCCATGCAGCGCGACGGGCAGGGTCACGCCCGCAACCAGAGCTACCGCACCCAGCTTCCGCCGAATAAAAAGAAGGAAAGGGAAAGCGAGATAAAGCTCCACCTCTACACCGATGGACCAGAATGCACCATTTGGCGTAGGTGCGGTAAAAATATCTTGGGCGACAAGACTGTACACAAGAATAGATTTTCCGGTAGGCGGCCCAAAGCGTGAGGCCGGTACCACGAGCCAAGCGATTGCCAGACTCATTGCGAGCGCCGCCCAGTATGGGGGAAGTATGCGCCAAGCTCGCCTACGGAGAAAGTTGAATAATCCTTTAATTTGCCAACCTGTGCGCGCTGGCGAGATCGAGAGAGAAAAACCGGATAGAACTAGAAAGAAGACGACGGCCAGGCGGCCGTAAGCTAATCCATCCAGCCACCAAGGGGCCAAGCTATTAGGATACCCTGGGAATGTATAGAGCCAGCAGTGAAATAAAAGAACGTATAGAGCCAGCAGGCCGCGCAGTCCATCAATGCCTGCCATTTGCTCTCGAAATTTTTCCTCGCGCATCCCGCTCTCTTGTTTAGTAGATAAGGTCAATCTGAAGTAATCTCTGTCGGGTTGATTGGAATTCATTTGGATCATTCAGTCCTTTATTTCGGTTCTCTTTGTCATGAAACGCGAATGGATCCTCGGTAATAGCTGCACTGGAAAACCTCTGACAGTCGCACTGATCGCCTCCTCCGTCGCTACGGCGAGTGATGCAATAGCGTCCATGATGGATTCATACGTAATGTCTGGCTCAACGGTTCAAGCTGTGGACAACAGTGTGAGGCAGACGCAACTCGCCAGTGTGGCTCCTGGAGAACTGCGGGCGGAAGTCTGACAAGCGCGAGGCTGCTGGGCGGTGCCGAGGTGCTTGTCCTTGGGTGTCGGGCTGCTGCCGAACTGTCGATCATCAAAGACCTGGTGCGACAGCCTGTAGGTGGCGACGAGACCCGTCTTCGGCATGTGCTCGCCGCCGCCCTCAATGCCTGGCTGACCGGGACCTTGCTTGCCAGCGCCAGGATCTCTCGTTTCAGTCGCCTGAGCCCCGCACAAGTGACACAGAACTCGCCGACGGTATCCCTCGTGGGACGCGATCCTGTGGACGGCGACGAGGTCGTGCAGGCTGCAGGCATGGGTCACCTGTACGCACCGAGCTCATCGCCGCAGATGCGATGCGCTTGACGTTGTCCCAACGTCGCTGAACCCGCACGGTTCATGCTGGCGTTCGGAGCATGCGAGACATGCGCTCGTCAAGTAAGCGATTTCGGTCTAATCGTCTGAGCGGTCTTGGCGACGACTCCAAGGGTCTGGTTGTGTACCCCGAGTGCCGAGTAAATCACCAAAAGTACGGAAGGGTAGCATGCGAAGACGTGCCAGGAATATCGTTAGAGCAGTTCTGGCCGGAGTGCTGGTGGCGTTAGCCAGCCCTGCACTCGCTCAGGGTCAGGCGCTGCAGGAAAGCGACCATGAGCCTCTGACTCCCTTGAGTGTCTCGGGAGCCTCTACCTACATCGATGTGGGAATCAGGAACTACAAGTCTAAGAAATACCTGCAGCCTTCAGACGGAAGCGTCGCCGTCGGTGCCAAGATCGTCCAGTACTCCTTCACTGGTGAAATCGAGCAAAAATGGTTGTGGTTTGACTTGGGAGGAAGATTTACCAGCTTCGAAAACCGAAACTCGGGGTTGAATCTCGGTATCGATGGTGCCAGTACTTCGGATGGTGCGGCGGCCATCCAGGCTAGGGGGTCCGGCGACTTCAACCAGGACTGGCTGGTTGATTGGGACGCGTATGGCTCCAACAGTGTTTTCGCATTGAAGAACCGCAATAGCGGGCGGTGCTTGGGAATTTCGAACGCTAGTACCGCCAATAATGCGCAGGTTGTCCAGTTCCGTTGCGATGGATCGCTTAACCAGGCATGGGAAGGCTTTCCGTGGGGCGGCGCAGGGGCGTAGCGGCGGCCTGCCTGGTGCTCGATTCGAGGCCCGTACGCGTTGCGCATGGGTGTCACGCCCATCCAGCCTGAGGCCACTTCGGTGGCGCACACCGGTGCGCGGCCTTGGTCCGGTGGGGGAGTCCTGGCCCGCTGCTCTTCCGTAGCGGCGAGCCAGGGCCCATGTTCCGTAGATGAGGGCCCCCTTGTCGAGGAAGTTTGGGTGCGCCTGGCCGAGATTGTGATGGTAGGGCGGTTCAGGGGCGACACACTCTGAGGCCGCCGCCGGGCGGCGAATGTGTGCCGCTCGGCTGAGAGGTTTCACGGATGCTGGTCCCTGCCGCTGGGTTGTTTGGCTCGCCGTATCGCATTCGAGCCATCGGCCATGCCACAGCTACGCATTCCGCTTGACAGTTCTGCTGGCTCGGCCAAGGCGGCTGTCTGCAGTTGGGTGCAGGTCTCGAACAGGCGGAAAGCTTCCGGCAGTCAGTGCTATGAGACTGATCTGGCCAGATAACTCAGCGGATGTCGCGTACATGTCTTTCTGTGTTTACTATGTGACGGCTCGTGAGTGGTGGGTGGGGTTTCATAGGGCCTGTGCGCCCGATGAAAGTGCTCTGGGGAGGGCGCATGCAGTCACAGGGCGGAATACTTCAGGCAATCAGACATGGTCAACGGCGGCTGGTGACCGTGAGTGTGGTCATCCTCGCGCTGGTGGCTGGGACAGTGTCGGCCGACGCGCTTCCAGCAGAGGCTCCGCATTCTCAGCCCGAGGTCTCAGCCACCTCCTCGCCGCCTGAGAAGGCTGATTCGCCAAGGGGCACCCACTCCCCCGCCGTGGCCGCCGAGCCCACGACTGGAAACGCGGTCTACGCATACGATGCCACGGGCCGCCTGGTTGGTGTCACCGACCCTGTCGGCGAGACAGCCCGCTACCGCTACGACGAGGCCGGTAACCGCGTCGGTATCGACCGGTTCACATCCAGCAGTCTATCCGTGCTGTCGATCGTGCCGGTCAGGGCCAAGGCTGGTGCCGACATCACACTGTCCGGTACGGGGTTCTCGACCACGACAGCAAGCAACATCGTGATGTTCGGTGATACGGCGGCCGCAGTAAGCCGTGCCTCGGCGAACCGTCTTGTTGTCACCGTCCCTGCCGGTGCGGACACCGGTCCGGTGGCCGTCCGTGTCGGAGGCACGACTGCCAAGTCTGCCGAGTCCTTCACGCTCGCTTCCTCTGGGCCGACCATCACGTCGGTGACACCGGCATCCGGCCCAGCAGGCACCGAAGTCACCATCCAGGGCAGGGGGTTTGCGGCCACGGCCTCGGATAACCTCGTCCGGTTCAACGGTGGCACCTTTGCCGAATTGGTCAGTGCCACCGGCACCACGCTCACGGTCAAAGTGCCCGAGGCCACTACGACCGGGCGGATTACCGTCGAGACCGCAGATGGGAAGACGACCTCCCCCGCCGACTTCACCGTGCCTTTGTCTGAGGACGAGGCGCAGTTCGAGACCACAGTCAGCACATCGGTGACCGACAACAGTCCGCCTTCTGTCGCCATCACGCAGGCTGGCAAGAGTGCCCGCGTGCTGTTCGACGCTGAACAGGGCCAGGACATCTCCGTCGGCTTTACCCAGTCCACGTTCTCCTCCGCAGCTTCGGTAGCTCTGGTCGATCCCCGCGGCGACACGGTCGGCAGCGCTGGATCCGTCTCCACCGGTTCCACTGACTTCGAGGCGCGTGACCTGCCCGTCTCCGGAACCTACACCCTCGTGATCGATCCGCCCGCGCAGGTCACCGGTGCTGTGACCGTGACCGTTTCGCTTGCGGCGGGTGGAGAGCTGTCCTTCGGCGGTGATCCAGCCGCAACATCGATGAGCAGGGCTGGGCAGGACGGGCTGTGGACGTTTGCGGCGTCAAAGGGCGACTCGTTCAGCCTCGGCGTCGACACCGCCGGAATGACCGACGGGATGTACGTGCGCCTGTACGAGCCCGACGAAGACCAGGTGGATTCCGTCTACGTGGCCAAGGCGTCCGACGGTTCTATGGATGTGGATGCCCTGCCTGCAAGTGGCCGGTACACCCTCTACCTGGATCCAGCGACCGGCGCGACCGGTACCGCGACGATCACCATCTCGCACTATGCCGACGTTGGGATCCTCACGTCCGACGGCGGCGCCGCAAAGTTAGCGATCACCCGGCCTGGGCAGGACGGTGTTGCTTCCTTCAGCGCCATGGCTGGTCAGAAGGTGTCCCTTGGTGTGACGTCAACAGGCTTCGCTGGGTACATCTCGATGCGGGTGTACGCGCCGGATGGCAGCAGCGTGGACAGCTTCATCGTTTCCGCGGACGACACTGCAGAGTGGGACAGCGTCGCTCTGTCGCAGACCGGGACCTATCGTGTGGAAGCGCAGCCTGCTCACCTCGGCACTGGAACACTGGCTGTCACGCTGTCCCGCCCCGTGGACGTCGGCCGGCTGAGCACGACCGGAAGCTCGGTCGCCGCGACCGTCACCCGGCTTGGTCAGAACGCGGAGGCCACGTTCACTGCTGCAGCCGGAGACGATTTGTCGCTGGGAATCACGGGGAACACTTTCCCGAGTTTTTTCAACCTCACTGTGCTTGCTCCGTCCGGTGCCAAGGTTGTCAACTCCGTATCCGTGGCAGCCGCCAAGTCGGAAACCCGCGGCCTGCCCGATCTGCCGGAGACCGGCACGTATACGGTGATCGTCGACCCTTATGACGGCGTCCAAGGCAGCGCCAAGCTGACACTCTCAGCTGACCTCGTCGTCGACGTCACCATGGACGGTGCCTCCGTTCCCGTCAGTGTCAGCCGCCTTGGTCAGCGGGTGCGCGCCCGGTTCAGAGGTCCTGCGGGCGGCTTCGCTGGTGTGGGGCTTACCGGGAACAGCATCGACCAGGCCACCTACATCAACCTGATTGGCTCGGGGGGCGGGGACGGTGACTACCTCGCCTCCATGCCAAAGAACACCGCAAAAGCCGTACACCTGAACGGCCTGACGGCCGGTTCGGCTTACATCCTCCTGCTGGAGCCCCAACTCGCCGGCACTGGCAGCGCGACCCTTTGGCTGTCTACGCCAGCCAAGGCCGGCGCTCTCTCAACGACCGGAGCCACAGGGGCAATCGCCCGGCCGGGACAGGCCCTCCAGTACACGCTGGACGCCCAGGCCGGGGGCGGTGCTGCTGTGGTTCTCAGCGGTACCACCATTAGCGGCAGTACGCAGATCGCACTGCTGGAGCCAGGCGCGACTGAGCCGGTCAGCCTCGGCAGCATGACCACCTCGAACACCGACGCCGACCTAAGAGCCCCGCTAAAGGCGGGCACTTACCAGCTGCTGTTGCGGCCTGGTAATCCAGTGACCGGGCAGACCACCGCCACACTGATACCCGATGTGAACGCTGGCGCTCTCACGGTCGGTGCAAGCGCCAAATCCGCCACGATTTCCACGGCAGGCCAGAACGCCCACTACACTTTCACCGGTACCGCCCGGCAGAAGATCACTCTGGGCTTGGGCAGCACACCGCCCTATCACTGGTACTTGTCGGTGTACGGGCCGGACGGCAAATGGCTTGTCGACGAGCGATATCTGACTACCAGTACAACCTCATACGCCCTGCCAGCACTGCCCGCCGACGGTACTTACACCCTTACTGTGGACCCAGACTCGCTGCGCACTGGCACCTACAGCGTCGGCCTGTCCACCACCCCCGTGACCACCAGCATCCGGCAGGCCGGGAAGAAGGCCGCCGAACTGGCGGGGACGAGCGCCCGTGGCACTGATGGCGCGACTCCCACCAAGGCCGTCGGCGTGGTGCCGACCGGAGCTGACGCGTGGCAGCCTGACCAGCACAACCTCACCGGTCGCGACTGGGTGACCCGTCGCGGCACAACGCCGAAAGCGCCGCCGACGCTGCACTCGCTCCCGAACAAGACTGAGCTGACGGGGCACGTGCTCAAATTGGACGGTAAGCCCCTGGCGAAGGTCACCGTCCGGGTCGGCACCCAGACCGCCCGCACGGATGCCAAGGGCCGCTTCCTGCTGGCCGGGATCAACCCGGATGCCACCACCCTGGTCATCGATGGCTCGACCGCCAACACCAAGAAGCGCAGCTACGGTCGATACGACATCCGTATCCACCCGAAAGCCGACATGTCCGTGGACCTTGGCTTCCCGATATGGATGACACCGCTGGATACCAAGCACACAGTCATCTTCGACGCGCCTGCGAAGAAGGACATTGTGCTGGCGACCCCGCAGATCCCAGGGCTTGAGGTCCGTATCCCGAAGGGATCGGTGGTCCGCGACGATCACGGCAAGGTGGTCACCGAACTCGGCATCACGGCTATCCCGATCGACCGTCCTCCGTTCCCACTGCCGAAGAACAGCGTCGTTCCCGTTTACTTCACTGTGCAACCCGGTGGAACCTATGTGTTCCCCGAAGGTGCCCAGGTCATCTACCCCAACTACACGCACGAACCGCCCGGCACCCGAGTCGACTTCATGGATTACGAGCCGGACGGTAGGGGCTGGTACGTATACGGTCATGGCGAGGTCAGCGCCGACGGTACCCAGGTGATCCCTGACAAGTCGACGCGGATATGGGCCTTTCACGGAGCGATGTTCAATACCTCCGCCACACCCCCGTGGCTGACCTCCTGGTTGGATGACGCCATCGACTGGCTCTCCGGCGATCCGGTGGACCTGTCCACGGGCATGCTCACTGACTCCCGCACCGACCTCGCGATCAACGATCCGCTGACCTCGGTCTCAGTGAGCCGAACGTACTGGCAGGGCGACACCACCAAGCGGGCCTTCGGGATCGGACGAGATCTCGTCTACAACGCGTTCCTGCACTCGAAGGAGCAGTACAAGCAAGTCGACCTGTATCTGCCAGGTGGCCAGAAAGTGCACTACGTCCGTACTTCGGGGGGCACCAGCTTCATCGACGCAGTCTTTGAACCAGCGGGTGCGCCAGGCCAGTTCCGCGGAACGAAGATCGACTGGAACCGCAAGTCGGGCTGGGACATGACCTTCCCTGACGGCACCGTCTGGGTATTCCCTCAGTATTCCCCGCTGCATGAGATCCGCGACCGCTACGGCAACACCCTGACCCTCACCCGTTCCTACGGAAACAATGGGAATCTCACCCGTCTGGTCACCTCCACTGGCCGGTGGATCGTCTTGACCTACGACTCGAACAACCGGGTCACCAAGGCCCGGGACAACGCTGGCCGCACCGTCTCCTACACGTATGACAGCGCAGGACGGCTGGAGACCGTCACCGACCCGGCAGGCAAGCCCAGTTCGTACACCTACGACGGCACATCCAATCGCATCACCACCGCGAAGGACGCCCGTGGCATCGTTTACATGACCAACGCCTACGACGCCAACGGGCGGGTGAAGAAACAGACCCTGACCGAGGGGCAGGAGTACTCCTTCGCCTACACGACCACCGGCACTGGTGAGGTCACCGCCACTGAAGTGACCCAGCCCGGCGGCGCCATACGGCGGGCGGAATTCGACGGCGGCTACGGCACCTCTGACACTCAGGCATATGGCTCCGCTTTGGCCCGGAAGACCGTCTACCAGCGTGGCACGGGGCACCGCGTCGATGCGGTGGTGGACCCCTATGGGCGACGCACCGAGTTCTCCTACGATGCAAAGGGCCATGTGACGAAGTCGGTGGAACTGGCCGGAACCAGCGATGCCCGCTCCAGCGGCACCGTGGTCTATGACGGAGCCTACGACCAGCCCGGCAGCATTACCGACGTACTCGGCCATACCACTACGTTCACCTACGACGCCGACGGTCATCTGAAGGGGACCGCCGACCCCGAGGGGCGCAGGACCAGCTACACGTACAACAGCGCCGGACAAATCAAGACAGTTACCGACGCTGCGCAGGCGGTCACCACTTACACCTACGCGGGGGGCGACCTCACCGCGATCACGGACTCCGAGGGTCGCACGTCCACCCAGTTCATCGACGCCGCAGGCCGGCCGAGCACTCTGACCGACGAGTCGGGCTCGGCGACCACGGTGACGTACGACAAGCTCAACCAGACCCGCCAGGTCACTGACCCGCTGGGCCATACCACTGCCCTCGGCTACGACGCCAACGGCAACCTCACCACCCTCACCGACGCCCGTGGCAACACCACCACCTGGGCCTATGACGACGCCGACCGCACGAAGTCGACTACTGATCCACTCGGCGCACAAGCGAGGTTCGCCTACGACACGGCGGGTTTCCTCAAGGCGGCCACCAATCGATCCGGCCTTTCGGCCATGGCTGAGTACGACGTATTGGGCCGGCTCAAGCGCACTCAGTACGGTGTCAACGCCCTAGGACAGGCAGAGTCCACGGTCACTTACACGTACTACGACAACGACCTGACCAAACAGATCAACGACAGTCAGGCTGGCAGCCAGTCTTTTACCTACGACACCTATGACCGTCTCGCTTCCACCACCGGCCCCACCGGCACAGTCGGTTACGGCTACGACGCCGGGGACCGGCGTACCCGAATGACAGCCGCCGGGACCAGCACTATCTACGGCTACGACACCTCCGACATCCTCACCTCGGTCACCTCCGGCGGCCAGGCAGTCACTTTCGGCCTGGACGCGACTGGCCGAGAGAAGACAGCTTCCCTGCCCGGCGGCATCACCCGAACCACCGGCTACGACACCACCGGCGTCATCTCCTCCATCGCCTACACACAAAACGACAAGGTCATCGGCAACTTGGGTTATTCGCGAGACCAGCGCGCTCTGCAAACTGGCCTGACTGGCTCGCTGGCGAAGGTCGCGCTGCCCGCTGCGGAAAGCGGCACGCAGTTCGGTAAAGACAACCGCATCACCAGCTACGCTGGACACACCTTCAACTATGACGCTGACGGCCAGCTCAAGAACGACGGCGTCCGCAGCTATACCTGGAACACCCGCGGCGAACTGACCGGGCTAGCCAGAGCAGGAACCACCTCGTCCTTTGGGTACGACCCGCTGGGCGGCCGCATCTCCAAAACTCTCGACGGGACCACCCGTCGGTATCTCACCGACGGTGCCAACCCGCTGGTGCAACAGGACGGTTCGGGTGCGACAGCCGCCACCGTGGCGACGGCAGGTCTGGACGAGTTCCTGACGCGTACAGAAGGTGGCAAGACTCAGATCTATCTGACCGACGCACTGGGCACAGTAGTGGGTCTCGCGAATACCGACGGAACCCTCGCCACCACCTATGCCTACGACCCGGGCGGCACACCCACCGCCTTCGGCGCAGCTTCGTCGAACCCCCACACCTTCACCGGCCGTGAGGATGACGGCACTGGCCTGCTCTACTACCGCGACCGCTATGTCGACCCGCAAACCGGCCGCTTCATCTCCCAGGACCCTAGTGGATTCGCTGGCGGCACCAATCTCTACCAATACGCCCTATCGTCCCCTACGACCTACACCGATCCCACCGGCAACAACCCCATGATCGCGAGCTGCCTTGTCGGCGGCCTCATGGACGGTGGCCTGGACTGGCTCACCCAACGCCTGTCCGGACGCAAGGTTAACTGGGGACAGGTCGGCACGGCCGCCGCCACCGGCTGCCTGTCGGGCATGCTCGGCGCTGGCGTGGGTGCTGCGCTCGGAGCGAGGACTGGCTCTCGCTTGGCTGGTTGCGCGGCTCCCAACAGCTTCACCGGCGACACACCGGTCCTGATGGCTGACGGAACCCGCAAACCGATTAAGGATGTCGCCGTCGGCGACACGGTAATGGCCAGTGACCCATCGACCGGCGAGAGCGGGCCGCGCAAGGTCACCGTCCTGATCCAAGGCAGTGGAGACAAACAACTCGTCGACATCACCCTGAACACCGGCGGGTCCGCCAGGAGCGACACCGGCACGATCACCGCGACCAACGGTCACCCGTTCTGGGTCCCCGCACTCCAAGAATGGGTCGAAGCCAGAGATCTTGCGGCAGGGCAGTGGCTGCAAACCAGCGCTGGCACCTGGGTTCAGGTCAGCGCCGTCCGGCACCGCACCCAGGCCACATCGGTCTACAACCTCACCATCGATGGCCTGCACACCTACTACGTCGTCGCAGCTGGCGCTGCGGTACTGGTCCACAACGACAATCCGCTCGTCTGCCCCTTGCGGGTCTACACCGATGTCCTCAGGATGGGACCCGGCCCTAACAGCGGTGCAACCAGCGTTTTGTGGACCCCGTCAGGCAACATGTACTTCAACTTCAGCCGGGGCCGTGCAGACTCCGAGATCGATGAACTGCCGCTCGTACTGAAGCGCGTGGTGAAGCAGCTTAACCACCATGGTGGTTGCGCGGAGATCGGTTGCATCGCCGATGCCCTCAACGCAGGTGAAAGGATTAAGGGGAGCAGCAGTCTCGCCATGGTGCACAAGCCGTTCAGCCACCCACGCAACAGGGAACTCATCCCGGGATGCCCGTCCTGCCAGCGGCTCATGGACAGGCTGGGCATCACCGACACCTTTGGAGGGTGAGACGTCATGGGCACCGTCCTCAAGAATCTGCAGCGTGTCCCCTGGGCCCGGCTACAGGCGGCAGGAGAGTCCTCTGCCCGCGCTGTGCCTGCCCTACTGTCGAAGGTGGCATGGGGAGACCGCGCCACGGCCAAGTTTGCTGTGGACGAACTCATGGACCTTGTTTGCGAACTGGGTTTCGTAGTGCAAGAGGTGACAGCGCCCACCGTCCCCTTCCTTATCGAACTGGCTGGCGCCCCCCACGTTGAGTGCAAGGCGGAAGTACTCGAACTGCTGCAGAAGATCTTCACCGGACGGCAGTGGAGTGCCACATCGAAAGCCTTTACTACCGGGCCTGTTATCCACTTAGAGCAACAAGTCGGATGGGAAGCTGCGGCGCAGGAGGCCGTCGCGGCAGGACGGCCCATCTTCGAGGTATTGGCCTCTTCCGTGGACCCTGATGTGGCGCAGGCCGCTTCCGAGCTTCTGCAATCCCTCGCTGAAGAGACTCAGCGGCCCACCGGGACTGATGGGGCCGGGAGCGATCGGTGAGTCGGGTGACCAGACGGGGAATCCTCGGTGCTTCGATTGTCGCTGCCCTCGGTACCGGCGGCCTGGCCGCTGCCGGCATCGCCTCGCGACAGGACACCTCTACGCACCGGGACCAGGCACCGGCTCAACTTCGTGGTGCAGCACCGCTCCCCTACGCCCAGGTCATCGCGTTGGACCTGGCGGACACGTGCCGCCGTGACAGCGGCCTGCGTGCCGCGCACCGTGCTGTCGCCGCGATCGACGGCGGAGAGATCGCCGCCTGGTTAGCGCTGGGTGTCGGCATACTGCCTCGATCAGTTGACAGACCACGTCACCTCAGACACATGCCGACGTTCGCAGGGGATGTACTGGACTCTGAGCAATCGCATGGGGACCTTCTTCTCCAGATCACAGGAGCTTCTGCCCACGCAGCCCGAGTCGCGGCCGAGGCAGTTGTGCGCAAACTGCCCCAGTGGCAGGTCCGTTGGCGACTGGAGGGTGCGCGGCCCGAAAACCGCGCGGAGGGCGGCCAAGGGCTGTCCCGTAATCCTTTCCACTTCACCGAGGGTTATGGAAACCCTGTCACTGCGGCCGAAATGATCGAACGGGCGATCGTCTCCGCTGGCCAGAGCGAGCCGAACTGGGCGGTGGGTGGCAGCTACCAGGTGATCCGCATCATCCAGCTGGCCACAGATTTTTGGGAGCGCGATACCGTCCACGAGCAGGAGCGCATTGTCGGCCGCCGTAGGGACGGACGCTGGCTGGACGGCACCCCTGCGCATGAGCGTGCCGCTTTAGCCGCCGATCCACGAGGCAGGATCACACCGCTCGATGCGCATGTGCGCAGAGCGGCGCCCAACCCCCGCAGCCCTGCTCCAATGGTCCGGCGCGGCTACAACTACCGGCACAGCGCCGACAGTCAGGGGCTCGTCTTCTCCTGTTTCCAGCGTGACCTGAAGAAAGGGTTCGAGGCCGTGCAGCATCGGCTGCAGGGCGAGGCCATGGCCAAGTACGCCCTCACCGTCGGAGGCGGCTACTTTTTCGTCCCTCCGCCTGGAGACACGTGGATCCACGTGTTGACGCAGACCTGAATCAGATTCATCCTCCAGCGCCGACCTGGACGTTGATACGGCCTGCTGGACTTCCTTGGCCTGCCTGACCAGCAACGATCCAAGGTCGTCAGACTTTCTTTGCAACGCCCTTGGCTATCGAGGTTCCATGGCTGAGGCCCTCGCGTGGATGGTCGCGAGGGCTAAGGGCTTGGATGAACAGCGTGGTGTCAGGCGCGGGTCAGCCAGCGCCGTCGTTCGGTGTCGGTGACGTGGGTTCGTTCGTGGTCGAGTTCGAGTTTGGCCAGGTGGGCGTAGTGCTCGACGACATCGGCACCGAAGGCGTCGTGAGCGAGGTCGCTGTGGTCGAAGACGGCGAAGGCGTCGGCGAGGGTGGGGTGGATGGGGATGTGCTGGGTGTTGTAGGAGTTGCCGGTTTCCGGAGGGCCGGGGTCGAGTTTCTGGTCGAGGCCGTGGGTGATGGCGGCGATGGCCGACGCGAGGGCGAGGTAGGGGTTGGCGTCCGCGCCAGGGACGCGGATTTCCAGGTGGAGGCTGTCGTCGTGGCCGACGACGCGGACGGCGCAGGTGCGGTTGTCATGGCCCCAGTTGAAGATGGTGGGGGCGAAGGAGCCGGGGGCGAAGCGTTTGTAGGAGTTGGTGTTGGGGGCGTAGAAGGGGGCGAGTTCGGGGAGGGCAGTGAGGAGGCCGGCGATGGCGTGGCGGGCGGTGGTGGAGAGGGTGCCGTCGGGGTTGTTGAGCTGGGGGGTGTTGTTGGACCAGAGGGAGAGGTGGAGGTGGAGGCCGTTGGCGCGGCCGGTTTCGGGGGCGGCCATGAAGGTGGGGGTGAGGCGGGCGCGTGAGGCGAGGGTGCGGACGGCGTGTTTGAAGAGGAGGTGTTGGTCGCAGGCGGGGAGGGCGGGGCCGTAGGGGAAGGTGACCTCGACCTGTCCGGGGCCGGACTCGGTCTTGATTGCCTCGATGGGCATTCCGGCTCGGGCGAGGTTTTGTTGGAGGCGGCGGAAGAAGCGGTCGGAGGTGGGGGTGTGGTCGAGGGCGTAGTCGAGGTTCTCGGCCGTCAGGGGGCGCAGGGCCCCGGCTTCCTCGGCCGCGGCATGGGTGCCTTGGTAGAGGACGAACTCCGTCTCGATGCCGACCTTGGGGTACAGGCCGTGCCGGGAGAGGCGGGCGAGCTGGTGGTCCAGGATGTGGCGGGGAGCGATTTCGACGGGGGTTCCCTGGTGGGTCATGGCGTCGGCGAGGACGACAGCGGTGCGCGGCATCCAGGGGAGGAGACAGGCGGTCGTCAGGTCCGGTCGTAGCGGGAGGTCCTGGTAGCCGGTGTCCCACGAGGTGAGGGCGAAGCCGTCCGCGGGGTTCATGTCGACGTCGGTGGCGAGGAGGTAGGCGCACATCTCGGTGCCGTGGGCTGCGACGTGGGTGAGGAAGTGGCGGGCGTCGTAGAGCTTGCCCTTCAGGCGGCCCTGGAGGTCGGGGAGCGCGAGCAGGACCCTGTCG
>DATCQX010000370.1:0-3071 GCA_036569285.1 Streptomyces sp. | reverse complement strand
GGCAGGACCCCCGCCAGTCCCTGATCCGCCAACTCCACAGCAGCCGAGGCGCGATCCCCGAGTCCTGGGTGATCGTCAGCCACTTCTACGACGTGGAGTCCGGCCGCCTCGAACTCGACGCGCGCGGCAAGAAGACCGGCTACGAACGCTTCGGCATCCCCATCCCCCGCGACGGCGGGATCACCGACCTCCTCTCGGAGGCCGAACATCCCGGCCGACGGTTCGACGTCGTCATCTGCGAGAACGCCTCCCGAACGGCACGCAGGATGTACGAGGGCCTCTCCATCGAACGAGAGCTGGAACGAGCCGGCGTACCCCTGTTCGCCTCGAACGAGCCCATCAGACTCGAAGGCGGCCGGGCTCAGCAGATCCTGCAACGCCGCATCAACCAGTCCGTCGCCGAGTACGAGGTCATCAACACCCTGGAACTGTCCTGGGGAGGACTCTGCACCCACGTGCGGGAAGGCTGGAACATCGGCAAACCTCCGCACGGGTACAGAGCCAAGAAGTACCGGCACCCGAACCCGGTGAAGGCCGCCAAGGGGGCCACCAAGACCCGCCTCGAACCCGACGGCATCTACGGCGAGACCATCACAGCCATCGGCACCTGGCGATACGCGGAGAGGATCGGCTACGACACCATCGCCGACCGCCTCAACCTGGACCTCGACCGCTATCCGCCTCCCGAACCACCGGGCGGACCGGACCGAGCGGTCGGCGCCTGGAGCAAATCCACGGTGTACGAGATCTTGCGCAACCCGAAGTACACCGGGTACCAGGTGTTCAACCGCCGCGCCACACGCTCCCGGAAAGGCGCGTACAACGACCCCCGCCTGTGGATCTGGTCTCCCGAGCCCACGCACGAGCCCCTGATCCCCAAGTGGATGTACGACGAGATCCAGGCCATGCGGCAGACCGAGCGCGGGGTCCGTGGCGGCAGCGAACCGAACACCCACCCGGACACCCAACGCACCTACCTGTTCCGCAGCCGGGTCCACTGCTTCTGCCATCGGCGCATGCGGGGCGTCGAACGCAAGCGCCTCACCTACTACCAGTGCTGGCTCAAAGGGAACAACCGCGGACGGCCCGAACTCCACGAGAGCCACCCCAAGACCGTCCTCGTACGAGAGACCGGGATCCTCGAAGCCGTGAGCGCGTTCTACGCGGACCGGGTCTTCGGACCCCAGAGGCGAGAGCTGTTCCTCACGGACCTCACGCGCCGAGACGACACGGCGGTGAGAGAGCGAGAGCAGAAGCGAGAGAGGGCCCAGCACGCTCTCGCCGAGGTCCAGAGGCGTCAGGCGAACCTCCTGCGCCAGGTCGAGGAGAGCGAGCCGGGCGATCCCTTCGCGAGAGGGCTCCGAGACCGGTACAACGAACTCGACCAAGAACGGCAGGCCACGCTCCGGAAGATCGCCGAACTCGACGCCGCCGAGGAGGCCGAACCCGTCGGGCCCAGCCTCGACGCCCTGGATCTCCTGGACGCCCTGCCCTACCTGGAGACGAACCTGGCGCTCGCCCCCGAGCCACTCCTCCGGCAGTTGTTCGAGCTGACCCAGCTCAAGATCGAGCTACAGGGCGACGTCGAACACATCACCCTCACCATCAGGTTGCCCTCCGCCTATGTGACAGAACTGGCAGGCGCGGCAGAAAGGATCGACAGCGTGATCCCCCAACAAGGCCGTGACCAGGGAGTTCATACGGGGTCAGAGCTGTCCATGTTGCTGGAACCGCCCAGGGGGCTCTCTTGCTGCCCCAGGCCAGGTCTTCTCCGGCCTGGGGTTTTGCGTTCAGCGGACGCGACGGCGGCGGGCGCGGGCCGTGCGGCTGTCCGTGGTCCCGTGAAGCGCGGGTCTGTCATGACAGGGGCCGAGGCGCCCCGTCCTGGTGGACCGAACGCCCCGGCGGATCTTCGCGGTGAGAGTTACTTGCCGGCCGCGACGGTGGCAGGCGTGGTGCGGTGGGTGAGGGCCGCCGCGAAAGTGCCGGCGATCAGCTTGTGGCCCGCGGTGTTGGGGTGCGGGTCGGTCTTGGCGGTGCAGGCCCAGGTGAACTGGCAGATCTTGGCCACGTTCCGCGGGAGCTTGCCGAAGCCGGGCACGTTCACCTGGGTGGTGAAGTCGTCGGAGGAGAACGGGACGGCCAGGTCCGCCACCTGGAAGCCGGTGGAGCGGAACACCTTGGCGACGCCCGCGTTGCCGGCCTTCATCAGGGGCGCGGAGTCCTTGGCGGACTTCTGGCCCGCCGGGCCCAGCAGCCAGGTCGCCAGGAACGGGTTGTAGTAGGTCGAGCCGATGAACCGGGTGTTCTTCGTGCCCGCCTTGTGGAGCGCGCCCGTGATCTGGGCGAGGTTCTTGCCCAGGGTCGCGGTCGCCTTGTTCAGGCACTTCCCGTCGAGCGTGCCGAAGGAGCCCACGCATGCCTTGATGTCATTGGCGCCCACGCTGATCGTCACCAGGGCGATCTTGCCCCGGTGCTGGGCCATGGCCTTGAGCGCGGCGTCCAGCTGGGACTTGGCGTTCGGGTAGCGGCAGACTCCGCCGCTGATCAGCGACTTGGTGCTCTCGCCGGAGCAGCCGAGGCGTATGTGCTTCAGGCCGGGGTTGCGCTTCTTGAGCTGCGCGTAGAGCTGGTCGCTGTAGGCGACGCGGGTGTCCTTGGCGACGTCCGGCTGGTAGCCGGCGGGCAGGGAGTCGCCGAGCGAGATGTAGTACGTGGCGCTCTTCGCGCTCGTCGCACTCGTCGCGCCCTGGGCGGCCACGGCCGCCGGGGTGCTCGACGCGACCGTCATCGCGGACAGGACGAGGGCCGGTCCGAAACGCTTGAGGAGATTCATCGGCTTGCGTGCGCTTTCCAGTCGAGGGGGTACCGGAAGACAACATGGGGGTTTTCCGGCAGCACAGAGAACGCCCTTGAGTCGGCGTGGGGGGATGCCGTCGCCGTGAGCGTGCGGGAGTTGCCCTGGTTCGCCCCGGCGGCGCAGGCATCAATGTAGCCGGATCCCCCTTGATCTGGGTGTAATTGACCGACAAATGATGATCGTAAATGACACGTGTAAATGCCAAGAAGCC
>DATCQX010000369.1:0-2255 GCA_036569285.1 Streptomyces sp. | reverse complement strand
CGAAGGGGTGGTAGGTGACGCCGGGGTGGTCTGCGGTGACCTGGTGGGGGTCGCGGAGGTCGGTCTTGCCCATCTCCACGAACCGCCCGCCGCGCGGGAGGAGGCGCAGGGAGGCGTCGGTGGCTTCCCCTGCTAGGCAGTTGAGGACGACGTCCATGCCCTTGCCGTCGGTGGCGGCCAGGAAGTGGTCGTGGAAGTCGAGGGTGCGGGAGTCGGCGATGTGGGCGTCGTCCAGGCCTGCGGCGCGCAGGGCGTCCCACTTCCCGCGCGAGGCGGTGGCGTACACCTCGGCGCCGAGGTGTCGGGCGAGCTGGACGGCGGCGGTACCGACACCGCCCGCCCCGGCGTGGATGAGGACGCGTTGTCCGGCTTCCAGCTTCCCGAGGTCCACCAGGCCGTACCACGCCGTCAGAAACACCACCGACGCCGCAGCGCCCTCGACGTCGCTCCAGTCCTCCGGAACCCGCGCGAGCAACCGGGCATCAGCCACCGACACGGGCGCGAACGACGTGTTGAGCGTGCCCATCACCCGGTCACCGACCGCGAACCGGGTCACACCCGGCCCCACCTCGGTCACCACACCACACCCCTCACTGCCCAGCCGGGCCGCGTCCGGGTACATGCCCAGCGCGATCAGCGTGTCCCGGAAGTTCATCCCGGCCGCCCGCACCGCCACCCGCACCTGCCCGGCCTCCAGCTCGGCCGTCCCCTCGGAGTCCGGGACGAGCACGAGGTCACCGAACGAACCGGGCTCGGTCACGTCCAGCCGCCACTGCGCGCACCCGGCGGGCTCCGCGAGCGCGGACCCGGCCACCCGCTCCAGCCGACGCCCGTGCACCACATCCCCCCGCAGCGCGACCTCGGGCTCCCCGGCGGCGAGCGCCAAGTCCAGCCCCGCGGAGGTCAGCGGCCCGTCCGAGTCCACCAGCACGAACCGGCCCGGCTCCTCGGCCTGCGCCGAACGCACCAGCCCGACCAGCGCGGCCTGCGCCACACCCGTCGCCGTGACCGGCGTGCCCGGCACCGGCGCGGCACCCCGGGTACCGATCACCAGCACCTCCGGCCGCTCCTCGGCCAGCCACGCGCGCAGCAGCTCAAGCCCCCACACGGCGGCCCGCTCACCGGCCTCCGCCTCCGCACCCTCGACCGCCTCCACCGGACAGGGAGCCACCACCGCGGTCGGGGAACTCTCAGCCTCGGCGGACATCCCCTCAAGAGCCGCGTCACCGAGCACGGTGTAACGCCCGGGAACCGCGTCGGCCACGGGAAGCACCGGCCACACGACGTTCAGCAGCGCGTCCGCCGTACCGCCTGTCGCCGCCAACTGCCCGGCGGTGACCGGACGGAAAGCCAGCTCACCGACGCTGACGACCGGAGCGCCCAGCGCGTCGGTGGCGTGCAGGGTCAGACCGTCCGACCCGGTGCGCGCGAGCCGAACGCGCAGACTGCTCGCGCCGGTCGCGTGCAGGGCCACGTCGTTCCAGGAGAACGGCAGCCCGCCCGTACCGTCGCCGCCCGGCAGGAGAGAAGAGGCGTGCAGGGCCGCGTCCAGCAGCGCCGGATGCAGCAGGAAGGCGGGGTCGGCGCCCTCCAGGTCCACCTCGGCGAACACCTCGTCACCACGCCGCCAAGCCGACCGCAGCCCCTGGAAGAGCGGCCCGTACCGGAAGCCCGCCTCGGCCATCCGCTCGTAGGCGCCGTCGAGTTCGACGGGCTCGGCACCGGCAGGCGGCCACACACCGAGGTCGAACTCCGGGGTCGGCGCCGCGCTGAGCACCCCACTGCCGTGCCGGGTCCACGCCTCGCCGTCCGCGCCGTCGGGACGGGAGTGGAACCGCACGGCCCGACGCCCTTCCTCGTCCGGCTCGTCCACAGTCACCTGAAGGTGCACGCCACCGGAGGCGGGCAGGACCAGCGGGGCCTCCAGCACCAGCTCGTCGAGACACCCGGCGCCCATCCGGTCGCCGGCCCACAACGCCAGCTCCACGAACGCCGTGCCCGGCAGCAACACCGTGTCGAACACCGCGTGATCGGCGGTCCAGGGCTGCCCGGCGAGGGACAACCGCCCCGTGAACACGGCCCGTTCACTCTCCGCCAGCTCCACCACGGCCCCGAGCAGCGGATGCCCGGCCCGACCGAGGCCCGCCGCACCAGCGTCCCCCGCGCGCGCGACCGGCAGTTCGGTCCAGTACCGCTGCCTCTGGAAGGCATAGGTGGGCAGGCCGACGACCCGAGCGCCGGTGCCCTCGTACCAG
>DATCQX010000368.1:0-2921 GCA_036569285.1 Streptomyces sp. | reverse complement strand
CTCCCCGGGCGCCCCCCGCGTCCCGGCCCCGCGAGCCGCCGGCGGCCCCCGCTCCGCGGACGACGTCCACCGCCAGATCAAGGGCTTCACCTCACAGGGGGCGGTAGCCCCGGGCGAGGCCGTCGACTTCCACATCACGGTCGACCCGCCCCAACAGTTCACGGTCGACGTCTACCGCATCGGCCACTACAACGGCGAGGGCGCGGCCAAGATCACCACCAGCCCCCGCCTCTCCGGCATCGTCCAACTCCCGCCCCTCACCGCCGACCGCACGGTCTCCTGCCACCACTGGTGGCTCAGCTGGCGCCTCCAGGTGCCCTCGTACTGGAACGTCGGCGCCTACGTCGCCGTCCTCACCACGGCCGACGGCTACCGCTCGCACATCCCCTTCACGGTCAGGGACCAGCGCCCCGCCGACCTCCTGCTCCTCCTCCCGGACATCACCTGGCAGGCGTACAACCTCTACCCGGAGGACGGCGCGACCGGCGCGAGCCTCTACCACGCGTGGGACGACGAGGGCCGCCTCCTCGGCGAGGCCGACGCCGCGACGACGGTCTCGTTCGACCGCCCTTACGCCGGCGCCGGTCTGCCCCTGCACGTCGGCCACGCGTACGACGTCATCCGCTGGGCGGAGCGCTACGGCTACGACCTCGCGTACGCGGACGCGCGCGACCTGCACTCCGGCACCGTCGACCCCACCCGCTACCGCGGCCTCGTCTTCCCGGGCCACGACGAGTACTGGTCCGCGAACATGCGCCGCACGGCCGAGCTGGCCCGCGACAGCGGCACGTCCCTCGTGTTCCTCTCCGCCAACACCATGTACTGGCAGGTCGAGTTGGGCCCGTCCCCCTCCGGCGCCCCCGCCCGCCTGCTGACGTGCCGCAAGCGCAAGGGCCCCGGCAAGTCCCTGCTGTGGCGCGAGATCGACCGCCCCGAACAGCAACTCCTCGGCATCCAGTACGCCGGCCGCGTCCCCACCCCCAGCCCGATGATCGTCCGCAACGCCCACCACTGGCTGTGGGAGGCCACCGGCGCCCACGAGGGCGACGAGATCGAGGGCCTGGTCGCGGGCGAGGCCGACCGCTACTTCCCCCGCACGCCCCTGCCGGAACACGAGGAGCGCCTCCTCCTCGCGCACTCCCCGTACGACGACACCAAAGGCGCCCGCCGCCACCAGGAGACGTCCCTGTACCGCGCCCCCTCCGGCGCCCTCGTCTTCGCGTCCGGCACGTTCGCCTGGTCCCCGGCGCTGGACCGCCCCGGCCACGTCGACTCCCGGGTCCAGCGGGCGACGGCGAATCTGCTGGACCGGATCTGCAAGCGGGACTGAGTGCGTCCGTGCCGCCGCGACCGGCCCGGTGACCAGGCCGAAAACCGTATACGGGAGAATCGAGGCACCTGTACAGATCCACGGGGAGGAACCGTGCCCGGATTCGTAGTAAAGCCCGAACCTCTCGAGGTCCCGGGCCTGGTGCACCTGCACACCGGAAAGGTGCGTGAGCTGTACCGGAACGCGGCGGGCGACCTCGTGATGGTCGCCAGCAACCGCACCTCCGCGTTCGACTGGGTCCTCCAGAGCGAGATCCCCGACAAGGGCCGCATCCTCACGCAGCTCTCCCTGTGGTGGTTCGACCAACTCGCCGACCTCGTCCCGAACCACGTCCTGAGCACGGACCTCCCCGAGGGCGCCCCCGCCGACTGGCAGGGCCGCACCCTCGTCTGCAAGTCCCTCGACATGCTCCCCGTCGAATGCGTGGCCCGCGGCTACCTCACCGGTTCCGGCCTCCTGGAGTACAACGCCTCCCGCACGGTCTGCGGCCTCGCCCTCCCCGAGGGCCTGGAGGACGGCAGCGAACTCCCGGGCCCCATCTTCACCCCGGCCACGAAAGCCGCCGTGGGCGACCACGACGAGAACGTCTCCTACGAAGAGGTCGCCCGACAGGTAGGCGCCGAAACAGCAGCCCAACTCCGCCAAGCGACCCTCGCCGTCTACTCCCGAGCCCGCGACATCGCCCGCGACCGCGGCATCATCCTCGCCGACACGAAGTTCGAGTTCGGCCACGACTCCGACGGCACCCTGGTCATCGCCGACGAAGTCCTCACCCCCGACTCGTCCCGCTTCTGGCCCGCCGACAAGTGGCACCCGGGCCGCGCCCAGGAGTCGTACGACAAACAATTCGTCCGGGACTGGCTGACGTCGACGGAATCGGGCTGGGACAGAAAGAGCGAACAGCCTCCGCCGGAGCTGCCGGAAGAGATCATCGCGGCGACGAGGGCGAAGTACATCGAGGCGTACGAACGCTTGACGGGCCAGACCTGGTCGTAACGCGGCGGACCCAACCGGCAGGCCCTCGGGGGCGCAAGAACCCCGGGGGCTTTTTGGCGCCGGGCGAGCTATCGCTTTTAGGGGCGCGGGGCTGTATCGATTTGCGGCTCCGCCGCGCGGGCGCGACCAGCCACGACGCTCCCGCACCCGAAGAACCCACAAGAAAGCCCCGACCCAAAACCGGGCCGGGGCTTTCAAACTGAGCGGACGACGAGGCTCGAACTCGCGACCTCAACCTTGGCAAGGTTGCGCTCTACCAACTGAGCTACGTCCGCATCGCGCCGAAGCGCAGGGCCTACTATACCCAACCCCGCTCCCGAGCGATCCGCACAGCCGCATGCCGATTCTCCACCCCCAACTTCGACACGGCGGACGACAGATAGTTCCGCACCGTCCCCTGGGACAACGAGGCCCGCTCGGCGATCTCAGAAACCGGCGCCCCATCAGCCGCCAGCTCCAACACCTCCGCCTCCCGAGAGGTCAACGGCGAATCCCCGGAGGAGATCGCGTCGGCCGCCAACTCCGGGTCCACGTACCGATTCCCCGCATGCACGGTCCGAATGATCTCGGCGAGCCGCTGCGCACTCACCGTCTT
>DATCQX010000367.1:0-18811 GCA_036569285.1 Streptomyces sp. | reverse complement strand
GGTGTGCCGGTGGATCGAGGGGACGCATCCGACGGGGGCCGAAGGGGAGGGGTTCGCGCGGGAGTTGGGGGAGTTCGTCGCCGCGCTGCGCCGGGCCGACCCCGCCGAGGCGCCGACCGGGTACCGGGGTGTGCCGCTGCGGGGCCGGGACGCGTCCACGCGTGCGTGGATCGCCACGGCCGCCGGCGACATCGACGCCTCCGCCGCGCTCGCGGCCTGGGAGCACGCGCTCGCGCAGCCCGAGTGGGACGGGCCGCCGGTGTGGGCGCACGGCGACCTCATCCCCGGCAACATCCTTGTCTCCGGGGGCGGGTTGGGGGCGGTCATCGACTTCGGGGCGTCCGGGGTGGGTGATCCGGCCTGCGACGCGATACCCGCGTGGGCGGTGCTCGACCCGGCGCACCGGGAGGCGTTCCGGGCTGCCGCCGGGTTCGACGACGCGGCCTGGGCGCGGGGGCGGGGGTGGGCGCTGACGTTCGTGAGCGGCATCGACTACTACCGGACGACCAACCCGGCCATGTCCGAGCTGGGGCTGCGGGCGGTGGAGGCGGTGCTGGCGGATTTCCGGCGGTGAGAGCCGTCCGCTTGTGCGGGTACTTCGCGTAGCCTCGTACAGGATGAACACGATTCCCGCACAGCTCGACCATCTCGTGCTCGCGACGCCCGAACTGTCCGCGACCATCGACGACTTCGCCCGGCGGACCGGGGTCGTGCCCGTTCCGGGCGGGGCGCACGTCGGGCTCGGTACCCGCAACCATCTCGTCGGCCTCGGCGGCCGGGCCTACCTGGAGATCCTCGGTCCCGACCCGGAACAGGCCGGGCACCCCGGGGCGGCGCGGACGTTCGGTGCCGACCGGCTGGCCGAGCCGCGCACACTGTCCTGGGCGATCGGGCCGCCGGACATCGATCTGACGATCGAGAGGGCGCGGGCGCGGGGGTACGACCCCGGTGACGTGCGGCCGATGAGCCGGCGCCGGCCCGACGGCACGCTCCTCGCGTGGCGCCTCACCGACGGCGCCGCCGACTCGTCCGGCCTCGTGCCGTTCCTCATCGACTGGGGTTCCTCTCCGCACCCGAGCGACGGTCTGCCCATCACGCCACTACTGGAACTCTCGGCATCCGCACCGGACCCCTCCACGATCCTCCCGTCCCTCGCCGCCCTCGACGTCGAACTGTCCCTGTCCGAGGGCCCCTTGAGAATCTCCTTCACACTCGACACCCCCAACGGGCCGGTCACGTTCAACTGACGGACCATCAAGCCGCTCTGATCAAACGGAGTTGGCCGATCTCGGCGACGTTCTTCATGAGTTCGGCGTTCACCCAGGCGATCAGGTGGGCGATCGTCAGGTCAGCCTCCGGGGGCCACGGGTACGCGGAGGGGCGGTCGAGGTCGGCGTCCGTAAGGGCGGCCACGGCCGCCGTCCACTCCTCGTACAGGCCTCCCAGCCAGCCGACGGCGCCGTCCGGGCCCGGCCAGTGGACGTCCTCCCGCTTGCGGGGTTCGCGGGCGAGGAGATGGTCCGTCGCCGTGCCGAGCCACCAGCCGAGGTGCCAGGTGACCCAGGCGACCGTGGGAACCGGGACCGGGTCGGGTTCGGTGTCGGCCCAGTCCGGGGTCCAGCCCCCGGTGCCGTCCGGGTGGAGCGTCCAGCAGGCAGACGCCGGTTCCCACAGGTGGTCGTCCGGTTCGAGGCGGTCGAGGTGGTACGTGAACAGGGACCAGGTGAGGCCGGTCTGCCAGCGGAGGAGGTCGAGACGCATCGGGACACCCTTGCGGTGGGGGTGGGGGTACGCAAATGGTTTCCGGGGGACGTCCGTTTTCTTCAAGACCGGGGTTCCTCGCCCTTCCTACGGTGTCCCCATGACTCCACGATTCGATGCCCTCGGTCTCCTCGTCCATGACATGGCGGCCTCTGTCACCTTCTACCGGCGTCTCGGGTTCGTTTTTCCGGAAGGGGCCGAGCAGGAGGGGCACACCGAGGCCGCTCTTCCCGGCGGGCTGCGTCTCATGCTCGACTCCGAGGACACCGTTCGGTCGTTCCTGCCCGGCCTTGAGGTGCCGGGGCGCGGCGGACGCGTCTCGCTGGCGTTGCTCTGCGACGGGCCCGGGGAAGTCGATGCCCTGTACGAGGAGTTGACGGCGGCCGGGTATCACGGGGAGGCGAAGCCGTGGGACGCGGTGTGGGGGCAGCGGTATGCGGTGGTGCGGGATCCGGACGGCAACGGGGTGGATCTGTTCGCGCCGTCGGGGCGGTCCGGGAAGCTCTGAGAGAGGCTGCCGGAAACCGGCTCAGGAGGTCAGGCGTCCCGGCGTCTCCCCCGTCAACTCCCGTACCTCCCGCGTCAGGTGTGCCTGATCCGCGTACCCCGCCCGTGCCGCCGTCTCCGCTGCGGGCACCCCCTTCCGCAGCAGCGCCAGCGCCCGCCGCATCCGTAGGATCCGCGCCAGTGTCTTCGGGCCGTACCCGAACGCCTTCAGTGACCGCCGGTGCAACTGTCGTGCCCCCAGCCCCAGTTCATCGGCGATCCCCGAGACGGACCGGCCCGCGTCCAGCCCGGTGACCAGCCTCGTCAGCAACGGGTCCGGCGTCACGGCCCGTTCGAGCGCCAGGTCCTCCAACTCCGTTGCCACATCCGGTGCCGCCGACACCCGCGCGGCCAGTCTCCGCACCTCCGCAGCAGGCCAGAGGTCCGCCAACTCGACCCGCTGGTCCCTGAGTTCACACGCAGGCACTCCGAGCAGCGCCGGCGCCGTACCGGGGTAGAAACGAACCCCCGCCCAGAAGACCCCCGGCCCGCCGGGAACGTACGCCCGGGTATCGGGCCCCGCGACCAGCAACCGCCCCTCGCTCCACAACAGGTCCATGCACCCGTCGGGCAACACGGCACCCCCCACCGCCGACACCTCCGGGGTGCTCGTCCACACCACCGCCCCACTCAGCCGGGACGCCCGCTCCTCATACACACCTCCACGCTACGCCCTCACCGGGAGCAGAGCGCGGCAGCGGGGGGCACCTGGAAAGTCCGAGAAACGCCCGGCAACCACTCGCACAACGGCCCCGCCGACAACGTCCGAACCCGCTCACGCAACAGCCCCACCAGCGACGTCCGAACCCACCCGAGGCACACCCCCACCGGCATCCCCCAAAGCCCGCTCCCCCAGCGGCACCGGCCCCTCACTTCCCCCTCCGCTCCTCCCCCTCAGCCTTCGCCACCGTCTTCGCATGGGTCCGCAGCCGTGCCGTCACGTTCTCGTGCGGCAGGAAACGGGACCAGCGTTCGGGGAATTCGGAGGGCATGTCGGGGTCGTCGGGGTCGTCGGCCTGCGCGGCGGACATGCGGGCGACGTACTCGACGACTTCCTCCTTGCGAAGGCGGTCGTTGGCGGCGCGGGCTGCGGCGGTGGCGGCGGCGGGCCAGACGCGGTCGATGGCGGCGTTGACGGCGGCGCCGACGAGGACGGCGAACGCGGCGACACCGATCCAGAGCATGACGGCGACGGCGGCGGCGAGGGAGCCGTAGATGGTGGCGCCCTCGATGGTGTGCTGGAGGTAGATCCGCAGGAGGAAACTGCCGAAGACCCACATCGCGAGGGCGACCAGCGCCCCCGGCACGTCCTCGATCCACGGCGAGCGCACCGGCACGGACACGTGGAACAGCGTGGTCAGGAAGACGATCGACAGCAGGGTCACGACCGGCCAGTACAGCACCTGCACGAGCGTCGCGGACCAGGGCACGATCCGGACGACGGCGTCGGGCCCGGCGACCATCAGCGGCAGCGCGATCGCCCCGATGACGAGCGCGACGATGAACAGGGCGAACGCGACGAGCCGTGTCTTGACGATGCCGCGCACGCCGTCCAGGCCGTACATGACGGTGATCGTGTCGATGAACACGTTGACGGCGCGGGAGCCGGACCACAGGGCGAACAGGAACCCTATCGAGACGATGTCGGGCCGCCCGCCCTTCATCACGTCGTTGAGGATCGGCTGGGCGTACTGCTGGACGCCCTTGTCGGAGAGGATCGTCCTGGAGGCGTCCAGGATGTTGGCCTCCAGGCTGGTGATCGTGTCGGTGCCGGTCCAGTCGTCCACGTAGCCGAGCAGGCCGATGAGGCTGAGCAGGAGCGGCGGCACGGACAGCAGCGTGAAGAAGGCGGCCTCCGCCGCCAGCCCCAGGATCCGGTACTCGACGCACGAGTTGACCGTGTCCTTGAGCAGCAGCCAGGCGGTCCTGCGCATGGAGACGTCCCGGTAGAGGGCACGTGCCCGGTGGAAGCGCCCGCCCGGGCCTTCGGGTCGCTCGGATGACTGACTTGCTGGCTGCACGCCCTAAAGGTATCCGCCACCGGAGCCCGTCTTCATCCCAGGTCGCCCGGCGTCGGCGCACGTGGCGCCGGTGGAGGGGATAGGTTGCGCGCTATGGCAGGTACCACCCACACCGTGACCAATCAGCCTCCGCCCCTTGCCGCGTACGACATGTACGGCACCGACCGGGTTCTGGTGGATGCCGTGGAGCGGCATCTGCCGCCCGACGCGCGCGCCGATGCCCACGGGGAACTGTCCGAACTCGGGACGTCGGCGGGTTCCGTACAGGTGCGCGAGTGGGCCGCGCAGGCGGACGGCAATCCGCCGAGGCTGCGGACGCACGACCGGTACGGGAACCGGGTCGACGAGGTCGATTTCCATCCGGCGTGGCACCGGCTGCTCGGCAAGGGGGTCGGGGCGGGGCTGACGGGGGCGTGGACGAGGCCGGGTGGGCATGTGCGGCGGGCGGCGGGGTTTCTCGTGTGGGCGCAGGTGGACGCGGGGACGTGCTGTCCGCTGTCGATGACGCACGCGGCGGTCCCGGCGCTGCGGAACGAGCCCGCGCTGGCCGCCGTGTGGGAGCCGTTGCTGACGTCGACGCTGTACGAGCGGGAGTTGTGGCCCGTCGCGTCGAAGGAGGGTGCGCTGCTGGGGATGGGGATGACGGAGAAGCAGGGCGGGAGCGACGTCCGGGCCCTCACCACCGTCGCGAAACCGCTCTCGGAGACGGGCACTTACACGCTCACCGGGCACAAGTGGTTCTGTTCGGCGCCGATGTCGGACGGCTTCCTGGTGCTCGCGCGGGCGGAGGAGGGCCTGACGTGTTTCCTCGTGCCGCGTGTCCTGGACGACGGTTCCCGCAACCCGTTCCTGCTGCAACGCCTCAAGGACAAGCTCGGGAACCGGTCGAACGCGTCGGCGGAGGTGGAGTTCGACGGGACGTGGGCGCGGCGGGTCGGCGAGGAGGGGCGCGGGGTCCGGACGATCATGGACATGGTGACGGCGACGCGCCTCGACTGTGTGCTGGGGTCTGCGGGGCTGATGCGGCAGGCCGTCGCGCAGGCGGTCCACCACTGCGCGCACCGGGAGGCGTTCGGCGGGAAGCTGCTCGACAAGCCGCTCATGCGCAACGTCCTCGCGGATCTGGCGCTGGAGTCGGAGGCGGCGACGGTCCTCGGGATGCGGCTGGCGGCGGCCTGCGACGACGGGGGCGAGCGGGAGCGGGCGCTGCTGCGGATCGCGGTGCCGGCCGCCAAGTACTGGGTGACGAAACGGTGTTCGCCGGTCGTCGTGGAGGCCGCCGAGTGCCTGGGCGGCAACGGGTACGTCGAGGAGTCGGGGCTGCCCCGGCTGGTGCGGGAGTCACCGCTCAACTCGCTGTGGGAGGGGGCGGGGAACATGCAGGCGCTGGACGTGCTGCGGGCGCTGCGGCGCGAACCGGCCGCGCTGGACGCGTACTTGCGCGAGGTGGGGCAGGCCCGGGGCGCCGATCACCGGCTCGACACGGCCATCAAGGACCTGCTGACCGAGCTCGCGGACCTCTCCGGCGTGGAGGCCCGCGCCCGTCGGCTCGCGGAACGGTTCGCCCTGGTCCTCCAGGGGTCGCTGCTGGTGCGGTTCGCGCCGCCGGAGGTCGCGGACGCGTTCTGCGCGTCGCGGCTGGGCGGGGACGCGGGGGCGACGTTCGGGGGGCTGCCGCACACGCTGGATCTGGGGGCGGTGGTGGAGCGGGCCCGGGCGGTGTGAGACGACCCTCATGGCGGCCCTGATGGCAGCCCTCTGAGGCGCACACGGGGTGGTGCCGCGCCGACACGGCACCACCCGCGCGTACCCGGTCCTGCGAGACCGGGGCCGCCGATCTCGTCGGCGTGGCTCAATTTTCAAGGAGCGCAGGGGCCTTCACCAGGGTTGCAGGGGGTTGCAACGGCCCGGTGGAGATGGTCCGACTGGGCCCGGGCGCCCGTTCGGGACGGCAGGATGGTCAACCGGCTGTCGTGAGCCTCGGCATCGTCGCCCGGCTCTCTCCCCTCTCCACCTCACGTCGTCTCCGGAGGCACCCGTGGCGAATCCGCCGATGAAAGCCGCGCAGAACGCGGCCGTGGACGCCGCCCGTCCGCCCCGGACCTCTCCGGGGCGCCGGGTCCGCCCGGCCGCGCGCACGGTGATCGAGCAGTCCTGGACGAGAGTCCTGCGGCGCGGCGTGAACCCCGACCACGAGTTCGGCCCCGGCCTGCTGACCCCCGGCGAGGTGCACAGACGGCGTGCGGCGTCACCGCTGCGGGAGGTCGTCCCGGTGCTGCGCGCGGGACTGCTGCCCGGCGCGGACGACGCCCGGCACATCATGATCGTCGCCGACCAGGAGGGCCGCGTCCTGTGGCGGGAGGGCTGTTCCCCGGTGCTGCGCAAGGCGGACGAGGTGGGCCTGAGTCTCGGCGCGGACCTCAGCGAGGACGTCGCCGGGACGAACGGCGTCGGCACCCCGGCCGTCCTGCGCCGCCCGGTACAGGTGTTCGCCGGTGAGCACTTCGTCCGCTCGCTGACGCACCTCACCTGCGCGGGCGCCCCCATCACGGACCCGAGGGACGGCCGGCTCCTCGGTGTGGTCGACGTGAGCGGCCCGCAGGAGTCCCTGCACCCGGCGTCGCTCGCCTGGGTGGAGTCGGTGGCGAAGCTCGCGGAGGCGCGGCTGCGCGAGACGCACCTCGGTTCGCTGCAACGCCTGCGCGCGGTGGCGGCGCCGGTGCTGGCGCGGCTCGGCGGGCGGGCGGCGGTCGTGGACCGGGACGGCTGGACGGCGGCGGTG
Organism: Streptomyces sp.; assembly: GCA_036569285.1. GTDB lineage: Bacteria > Actinomycetota > Actinomycetes > Streptomycetales > Streptomycetaceae > Streptomyces. The sequence continues at coordinate 11,701 of DATCQX010000367.1, read as the reverse complement.
ACGGGCATGCCCTACGTCCAGCGGATCACGCTGCCCAAGTCGGTGTCGGCGGGCAGCTGTTGGGTGCCGGCGCTCGGGTCGTGCACCCTGGAGCCGCTGGGCGAGGGCTGGTTGGTGCGGGCGGTGGGCCGGGACGGGGAGCGCTGCCGCGCGGCGCGGATCGTGCTGGACCTGTCGCTGCCGCGCCGCTGGTCGGTGACCGTCTCCGGGGGTGCGGGCGCCTGGGTGCGCGAACTCAGCCCGCGCCACGCCGAGTTGCTGTACCTCCTCGCCGTGCACCCGGTGGGGCGCAGCGCGGCGGAACTGGCCGAGGAGATGTTCGGCGACCCGGCACGGACGGTGACCGTGCGGGCCGAGATGTCGCGCGTGCGGCGCTATCTCGGGGAGCTCCTGGAGCGTCGTCCGTACCGGTTCCGGGACGACGCCCAGGTGGACGTCGTCCTGCCGGACGAGCCGAGGGATCTGCTTCCGCACTCGGTGGCGGCAGCGGTGAACCGGGCGCGCGCGTCGTAGCGGGCGCCCGGTAAACGCTGGGAAACCCTTGCGCCGCAAGGGAATCGGCATAGGGATAACCCTCCGATGTTCCTCCGCACACGCTTTCTCCTCATCCTTTGCCGGGTCTTCCCCACAGGCGTTGCCGGACTGCCGTAGAGTCCCTCACGGGTCACCCCACCTGCTCCTCGGTCAACGCACGGATCAACAGGCGCAGTTGGCCCGGTCTGGGAGGACGACATGACGCAACGTGGCCGCCACCGCAGGCGCCGTCGGGGAAGAGCGCTGCGTGGGTTCCTCGCGGGGACCGCTCTCGCTCTCACCGCCGCCGCGACCATGATCAGCGCGTCGCAGGCGACCGTCTCCGACGCTCCGGGCGCGCTGCAGCAGGTGGAGGTGACGACCGCGCTGCGGATGACGGAGGACCTGGTCCCGCAGGCGTCGCTGAACCGGCTCGCGCTGGGCATGGGCCGTCCGGTCGGGGTGGGCACGGTCCTGGAGGCGGGCGACCGCCTGCTGCGGGACTCCTCCGACTGCACGTCCGCCGAACGCGGCCAGCTCCCGCTCGCGCCCGAGCCGGTGACGTCGTACTGCTGGGACGCCTCGGACACCCTCGGCTGGCGGCCGGGCGCGGTGACGACGTCCGGGGACGCGGACGACGACGGCGTGTGGGGCACGAACCGGGTGATCCTCTCCGGCTGGTCGAGGGCCGGGCGGGCCGCGGACGGCGGGGTCGCGCGAGTCGCGTTCGTCGACGCGAACGACCCGGACCGCCTGACGTACACGTGGGTCCTGCTGGCGGTGCCGGTCTCCGGCGGCGCGGACTTCCGGGCGCTGCGCTCGGAACTGACCGGCATGGTCTGGTACCAGGACAAACTGCTGGTCACCGCGGACAACGGGGACGGCGCCGCGCTGTACGTCTTCGACATGAACCGGATCCAGCGCGCCTCGGTCGACGGCGACGCGGTCGGCCGGGTCTCCGGGGGCTGGTCGGCCCACCGGGCGCGCTTCGTGCTGCCCGCGATCGGCACGTACCGGCTGGGTGCGGGCTCCCCGCGCCCCGGCACGATCTCCCTGGACCGCAGCACCGTCCCCGACAGCCTCGTCGCCGGCGAGTGGACCCGGCACGGCGGCTCCGCCCGGCTGTGGCGCTACGCCCTCAGCTCCCTGCCCGACCGGGGCGGTCTGCTGGCCGCCGACACGTTCGGCCGGGTCGCGGCGACGGAGGCGTACCGCACCGACGTCGAGGGGCTGCGCGGGGTGCTCTCCCGCGACGACACCTGGTACGTCAGCGAGGCGCCCGGCGCGAACGACGCGCACGGCACGCTGTGGCGCCAGGACACCGAGGGCACGTCGGCCGCGGAGTGCGACGGCTCCGACCGCCACGCCTGCTGGAGCGGGACCCCGCGGTCCCTGTCGTACTGGGCCGCGACCGGCGAGGTCTGGTCCCAGTCGGACCGCACGCTGTTCGCGATGCCGCTGGCGTCGGTGGACCGGGAGGCGAAGCGGCAGTGGAACGACGGCCGGGAGTGAGGCGGCGCGCTGGGGGCGTCGGCCGGGAGTGAGGCGGCGTGTGCTCCGGCGGGTGCCACCTGGCGGTCTTCCGGGGAGGCGTCGTCGGCATCCCTTGCCGTGACCTTCGCGGGAGCCTCGTCCGCAGCCCGCTGTGATCTTCGCTGGGGGTCGTCGACAGATCCGGCGCCCGGATGATTCCCTGGCGTTCATGAGCAATGTCCCCGTGACCACCTGGTCCCTGGAGCAGTCCGCGCCGACCGATCTGCTGCCCGCCGCCGCCCCGGAGGGCGACGTCCGGGTGGTGCGGGCGGAGGTTCCGTCGCCGGAGTTCAGCCGGTTCCTGTACGCGTCGGTCGGCGGGGACGTCCGCTGGATCGACCGGCTGGCCTGGCCGTACGACCGCTGGCGCGCGCATCTGGAGCGGCCGGGCGTGGAGACGTGGGTGGCGTACGAGCGGGGTACGCCCGCCGGGTACGTGGAGCTGGGTCCGCAGGAGGACGGCGTCGTCGAGATCGTCTACTTCGGTCTGCTGCCCGCGTTCCGGGGCCGTCGGATCGGCGGGCACCTCCTGTCGTACGGCGCCGCGCGGGCCTGGGATCTCGCGGAGCGGTGGCCCGGGCGGACGCCGACGAAGCGGGTGTGGCTGCACACCTGTTCGCTGGACGGCGAGCACGCCATGGGGAACTACCTGCGCCGGGGCTTTCACCTGTTCGACACGAAGGTCGAGGAGCAGCCGCAGATCGCCGCGCCCGGTCCCTGGCCGGGCGCATACCCGTCCTGACCTGCGCCGACAAGCCCTCGCGCACCGCATGTGACCGAACACACCGGCGTCTCGTCTGACGAGACACGGGTGTCCGCATGTCGGATGAAGCTGGACTGTGTCCAGAACGCCGTGCCACGCTTTCCACCATGTCCGGAACTGGAATCGCCTTGGTGAGTCGGCGGCACGTCGATCTCTGCCGCATGTCCAGCGCCATCTGTCCGGCGAGCTGACGAGCAGCGTCGCCGCCCTTCCGTCTGCCCTGCGCACCACTGCTGGGATCACCCAGGTCAGAGCCGCATTCGCCTGTCTTGAAGGACGTACATAACCATGGCCTCCTCTCCGGAGAACCCTGCTGCCTCAGCGCCCCGCCGCAAGGTGAGCCGTCACCGTGGCGAGGGCCAGTGGGCGGCCGGTCACTTCACCCCGCTCAACGGGAACGAGCAGTTCAAGAAGGACGACGACGGTCTCAATGTGCGGACACGCATTGAGACGATCTACTCCAAGCGCGGCTTCGACTCGATCGACCCGAACGATCTGCGCGGCCGTATGCGCTGGTGGGGGCTGTACACCCAGCGCAAGCCCGGGATCGACGGCGGCAAGACCGCGATCCTGGAGCCGGAGGAGCTGGACGACAAGTACTTCATGCTGCGCGTGCGCATCGACGGCGGCCGGCTCACCACCGGGCAGCTGCGGGTGATCGGCGAGATCTCGCAGGAGTTCGCGCGCGGCACCGCCGACCTCACCGACCGGCAGAACGTGCAGTACCACTGGATCCGCATCGAGGACGTCCCGGAGATCTGGGAGCGCTTGGAGGCGGTGGGCCTGTCCACCACCGAGGCGTGCGGCGACACCCCGCGTGTCGTCCTCGGCTCCCCGGTGGCCGGTATCGCCGAGGACGAGATCATCGACGGCACCCCCGCGATCGAGCAGATCCAGGCCCGGATCATCGGCAACAAGGCGTTCTCGAACCTGCCGAGGAAGTTCAAGTCGGCGATCTCCGGCTCGCCCCTGCTGGACGTGGCCCACGAGATCAACGACATCGCGTTCGTCGGCGTCGAACACCCCGAGCACGGCCCCGGTTTCGACCTGTGGGTCGGCGGCGGCCTCTCCACCAACCCGAAGATCGGTGTCCGGCTCGGCGCGTGGGTCCCGCTGGACGAGGTCGCGGACGTCTACGAGGGCGTCATCTCGATCTTCCGCGACTACGGCTACCGCCGCCTGCGTACCCGCGCCCGTCTGAAGTTCCTGGTCGCGGACTGGGGCGCGGAGAAGTTCCGGCAGGTCCTTCAGGACGAGTACCTCAAGCGTGAGCTGATCGACGGCCCGGCCCCGGCGCAGCCGGTGGAGCGCTGGCGCGACCACGTCGGCGTGCACCGGCAGAAGGACGGCCGGTTCTACGTCGGTTTCGCGCCGCGCGTGGGCCGGGTGGACGGGGCGACGCTGTCGAAGATCGCCGACCTCGCGGAGGCGCACGGCTCGGGCCGGGTCCGTACGACGGTCGAGCAGAAGATGATCGTCCTGGACGTCGAGCAGGACCGGGTCGACTCGCTCGTGGCCGGTCTGGAGGCGCTCGACCTGACGGCGAAGCCGTCCCCGTTCCGGCGCGGCACGATGGCCTGCACGGGCATCGAGTACTGCAAGCTCGCGATCGTCGAGACGAAGGCGCGCGGCGCCCAGCTGATCGACGAACTGGAGCGCCGTATCCCGGAGTTCGACGAGCCGATCACCATCAACATCAACGGCTGCCCGAACGCCTGCGCCCGCATCCAGGTCGCGGACATCGGTCTCAAGGGGCAGTTGGTCCTGAACGCCGAGGGCGAGCAGGTCGAGGGCTTCCAGGTGCACCTGGGCGGCGCGCTCGGCCTGGAGGCCGGGTTCGGCCGCAAGGTCCGTGGCCTGAAGGTCACGTCGGCCGAGCTGCCGGACTACGTGGAGCGGGTCCTGAAGCGGTTCCAGGAGGAGCGCGAGGACGGCGAGCGGTTCGCGGTGTGGGCGGCGCGCGCCTCGGAAGAGGCCCTGTCATGAGCGAGCGCGCGGCCCCCTTCTACTGCCCCTACTGCGGCGACGAGGACCTCCGTCCCAGCGAGGAAGGTCACGGCGCCTGGGAATGCGCGGCGTGCAGTCGCGCATTCCAGTTGAAGTTCCTCGGGCTTCTCAGCCGAGGCCTTCAGCGGGCGGACGACGGAGGGGATCGGACATGACGACGGCTCACATAGCGCGCACCGACGACGAGTTGAAGGAGCTGGCCGAGCGGGCGGGCCGCGACCTGGAGGACTCCTCGGCGCTGGAGATCCTCCAGTGGGCGGTGGACACCTTCGGCGACGGTTTCTGCGTCACCTCCTCGATGGAGGACGCCGTGGTCGCCCACCTCGCCTCCCGCGTCCGGGGGGGCGTGGACGTCGTCTTCCTCGACACGGGTTACCACTTCCCCGAGACGATCGGCACCCGGGACGCCGTCGGGGCGGTGATGGACGTCAACGTCATCACCTTGACGCCCCGTCAGACGGTGGCCGAGCAGGACGCCGAGTACGGGCCGAAACTGCACGACCGTGACCCCGACTTGTGCTGCAAGCTGCGTAAAGTCCAGCCGCTGGAGCGGGGGTTGACGGCGTATCAGGCGTGGGCGACCGGGCTGCGCCGGGACGAGTCGCCGACCCGGGCGAACACCCCTGTCGTCGGCTGGGACGAGAAGCGCCGGAAGGTGAAGGTCTCCCCCATCGCCCGCTGGACGCAGGACGACGTGGACGCGTACGTCCTCGAACACGGCGTGCTCACCAACCCGTTGCTGATGGACGGCTACGCGTCCGTCGGCTGCGAGCCCTGCACCCGCCGGGTCCTGGAGGGCGAGGACGCGCGCGCCGGGCGCTGGGCGGGGCGTGCCAAGACCGAGTGCGGGCTGCACGGATGACGACGAATCAGGAGACCGACGTGACGACCGGAGCCACCGTCTGGCTCACGGGTCTGCCGAGTGCCGGCAAGACCACCATCGCCTACGAGCTGGCCGGGCTGCTGCGCGCGGAGGGCCACGCCGTCGAGGTGCTCGACGGTGACGAGATCCGCGAGTTCATCTCGGCGGGCCTCGGCTTCAGCCGCGAGGACCGGCACACCAACGTGCAGCGCATCGGGTTCCTCGCCGAACTCCTCGCCCGCAACGGCGTGAAGACGCTGGTCCCGGTGATCGCGCCGTACGCGGACAGCCGGGAGGCCGTCCGCAAACGCCACCAGGAGGGCGGGACCGCCTACTTGGAGGTGCATGTGGCAACTCCGGTCGAGGTGTGCTCCGTCCGTGACGTGAAGGGCCTGTACGCGAAGCAGGCGGCGGGTGAACTCACCGGTCTCACCGGGGTGGACGACCCGTACGAGGTGCCCGAGGCGCCGGATCTGCGGATCGAGTCGCAGGACCAGACGGTCGGTGAGTCCGCCGCGTCGGTGTACGCGCTGCTGAGCGAAAGGGGACTGGTGTGACCGTCGCGACGGTTGCCGGGGGAACGTACGCGCTCTCCCATCTGGACGCCCTCGAATCGGAGGCCGTGCACATCTTCCGTGAGGTGGCGGGGGAGTTCGAGAACCCGGTGGTCCTGTTCTCGGGCGGCAAGGACTCCATCGTCATGCTGCACCTCGCGCTGAAGGCGTTCCGCCCGGCGGCGGTGCCGTTCTCGCTGCTGCACGTCGACACCGGGCACAACTTCCCCGAGGTGCTGGAGTACCGGGACCGCGCCGTCCGGCGGCACGGTCTGCGGCTGCACGTCGCCTCGGTGCAGGACTACATCGACCGGGGTGTCCTCAAGGAGCGTCCGGACGGCACCCGCAACCCGCTCCAGACGCTGCCGCTGACGGAGAGGATCCAGGCGGAGAAGTTCGACGCGGTGTTCGGCGGCGGGCGCCGCGACGAGGAGAAGGCCCGCGCGAAGGAGCGGGTGTTCTCGCTGCGGGACGAGTTCTCGCAGTGGGATCCGCGCCGCCAGCGCCCGGAGCTGTGGAACCTGTACAACGGGCGGCACGCGCCGGGTGAGCACGTCCGGGTGTTCCCGCTGTCCAACTGGACGGAGCTGGACGTCTGGCAGTACATCGCCCGTGAGGGCATCGAGCTGCCGGAGATCTACTTCGCCCACGAGCGCGAGGTGTTCCGGCGGGCGGGGATGTGGCTGACGGCCGGCGAGTGGGGCGGCCCGAAGGAGTCGGAGCAGGTCGAGAGGCGGCTCGTGCGCTACCGCACGGTCGGTGACATGTCCTGCACGGGTGCCGTCGACTCGGACGCGACGACACTGGACGCCGTCATCGCGGAGATCGCCGCGTCCCGGCTGACGGAACGAGGTGCCACCCGCGCCGACGACAAGATGTCCGAGGCCGCGATGGAGGACCGCAAGCGCGAGGGGTACTTCTAGAGATGAGCACCGCACTCACCGAGACGACCCTCCTGCGGTTCGCGACCGCCGGTTCCGTGGACGACGGCAAGTCGACCCTCGTCGGACGGCTGCTGCACGACTCCAAGTCGGTCCTCACCGACCAACTGGAGGCCGTGGAGCGGGCGTCGGCCTCGCGGGGTCAGGAGGCCCCGGATCTCGCCCTGTTGACGGACGGGCTGCGCGCCGAGCGCGAGCAGGGCATCACGATCGACGTGGCGTACCGCTACTTCGCCACCGCCGTACGCCGGTTCATCCTCGCGGACACGCCCGGGCACGTGCAGTACACCCGCAACATGGTGACGGGTGCCTCCACGGCCGAGCTGACGGTGATCCTCGTCGACGCCCGCAACGGCGTCGTCGAACAGACCCGCCGGCACGCGGCGATCGCGGCCCTGCTGCGCGTTCCGCACGTCGTCCTCGCCGTCAACAAGATGGACCTGGTCGACTACCGGGAGAGCGTGTTCGCCGCGATAGCCGAGGAGTTCACGGCGTACGCGCTCGAACTCGGTGTCCCCGAGGTCACCGCGATCCCGATCTCGGCGCTGGCCGGCGACAACGTCGTGGAGCCGTCGGCGAACATGGACTGGTACGGCGGCCCGACGGTCCTCGAACACCTCGAAACCGTCCCCGTCGCCCACGATCTGGCGCACTGCCACGCGCGGCTGCCTGTGCAGTACGTGATCCGCCCGCAGACCGCCGAGCACCCCGACTACCGGGGCTACGCCGGCCAGATCGCCGCCGGTTCGTTCCGCGTCGGCGAGGCGGTCACCGTCCTGCCGTCGGGCCGGACGACCCGCATCGCCGGGATCGACCTGCTGGGCACGCCGGTCGAGGAGGCGTGGACGACGCAGTCGGTGACGCTCCTGCTGGAGGACGACATCGACGTCTCGCGCGGCGACCTGATCGTCCCCAGCAAGGACGCCCCCGCGACCACGCAGGACGTCGAGGCCACGGTCTGCCACGTCGCGGACCAGCCGCTGACCGTCGGCCACCGCGTCCTGATCAAGCACGGCACCCGCACGGTCAAGGCGATCGTCAAGGACATCCCGTCCCGCCTCACGCTCGACGACCTGTCCCTGCACCCGCACCCGGGACAGCTCGCCGCCAACGACATCGGCCGCGTGAAGATCCGGACGGCCGAGCCGCTGCCCGTCGACTCGTACGCCGACTCGCGCCGCACCGGCTCCTTCATCCTGATCGACCCCGCCGACGGCACCACGCTCACGGCCGGCATGGTCGGTGAGTCCTTCGCGTCCCCGGAACCCGTCAAGGACGCTGCGGACGACGACGGTTGGGACTTCTGACGATGACTCAGACGGACTTCTACTCGACGTTCGCGAAGGAGGGCGGCCGTGTCGGCAGCGGCGCCCTCGGCAGCGGGCAGGGCGGGCTGGCCCGATGTGCGCTGTGACGTACGCGCACCGCTCGCGCGCCCTGTCCCCCCACCGGCCGTCCCGTCATCGACGAAAACGCCCTGCCGAACTCCCGGCCACGACCTGAGAGACCGTGACCCGCCGGGCCAACGAGAGGAAACCCTCCCGTGCCTGCCTCCCGCTCCTCCCTCGCCCGCCGCACCCTGATCGCGGCAACCGCCCTCCCGCTGCTGGCACTTGCCGCCTGCGGCTACGGCTCGGACTCCAAGGACACCCCCAAGGAGCAGAAGGTCGCCGCCGGCGCCGAGAAGATCGACGGCCTCGACTCCGTCAAGATCGGTTACTTCGGCAACCTGACCCACGGCACCGCGCTCGTCGGTGTCCAGAAGGGCTTCTTCCAGAAGGAGTTGGGGGCCACCAAGGCGTCGTACGCGACGTTCAACGCGGGGCCGTCCGAGATCGAGGCGCTGAACGCGAAGTCGATCGACATCGGCTGGATCGGCCCCTCCCCCGCGATCAACGGGTACACCAAGTCCGGCGGCAAGAACCTGCGGATCATCGGCGGTTCGGCGTCCGGCGGGGTGAAGCTCGTCGTGAACCCGGCGAAGATCAAGACCCTGGCGGACGTCAAGGGCAAGAAGATCGCCACCCCGCAGCTCGGCAACACCCAGGACGTGGCGTTCCTCAACTGGATCGCCGAGAAGGGCTGGAAGGTCGACGCGCAGAGCGGCAAGGGTGACGTCACCGTCGTCCGCACCGACAACAAGATCACCCCCGACGCCTACAAGTCCGGTTCCGTCGACGGCGCCTGGGTGCCGGAGCCGACCGCGTCGAAGCTGGTCGCGGAGGGCGCGAAGGTGCTGCTCGACGAGGCGTCGCTGTGGCCGGACAAGAAGTTCGTGATCACGAACATCATCGTGCGGCAGGACTTCCTGAAGGAGCACCCGAAGGCCGTCGAGGCGGTTCTGAAGGCGTCGGTCGAGGCGAACAAGTGGATCAACGCCAACCCGGCCGAGGCGAAGGAGGCGGCCAACGAGCAGCTCGCCGCCGACTCCGGCAAGGCGCTCCCGGCGAAGGTCCTCGACCCGGCCTGGGCGTCCATCCAGTTCATCGACGACCCGCTGGCCGCCACCCTCGACACCGAGGCCAAGCACGCCGTCCAGGCCGGTCTCCTCGCCCAGCCCGAGCTGACCGGCATCTACGACCTGACGCTCCTCAACAAGGTGCTGAAGGCCGAGGGCGCCACCGAGGTCTCCGACGCGGGTCTCGGCGTCAAGTAGGCCCGGAATCCGACGAGTTCCCAGGAGGTGACGACCATGGCCACGACGACCCTCGCCGCAGCCGCCGAGTCGGTGGAGTACGCGGCACGCCTCTCGCACGTCTCGAAGTCCTTCGCGGGCCCGGGCGGACAGCAGCTCGTCCTGGACGACATCACCATCGATGTCGCGCCGGGAGAGTTCGTCACCCTCCTGGGCGCCTCGGGCTGCGGCAAGTCCACGCTGCTGAACCTGGTGGCGGGCCTCGACCGGCCCACCTCCGGGTCCATCGACACGGACGGCCGCCCGGCGCTGATGTTCCAGGAGCACGCCCTCTTCCCCTGGCTGACCGCCGGGAAGAACATCGAACTCGCCCTGAAACTCAGGGGAGTTCCCAAGCCCGAGCGGCGCGGCAGGGCGGAGGAGCTGCTCGAACTCGTGCGGCTGCAGGGCGCGTACGGCAAGCGCGTCCACGAACTCTCCGGCGGGATGCGCCAGCGGGTGGCGCTGGCCCGCGCGCTGGCCCAGGAGAGCAGGCTCCTGCTGATGGACGAGCCGTTCGCCGCGCTCGACGCCATCACCCGGGACGTCCTGCACGACGAGATCACCCGGATCTGGGCGGAGACGGGCGTGTCGGTCCTCTTCGTCACGCACAACGTGCGCGAGGCGGTGCGGCTCGCCCAGCGGGTCGTCCTGCTCTCCTCCCGGCCGGGCCGGGTCGCGCGCGAGTGGCGGGTGGAGATCCCGCAGCCGCGCCGGATCGAGGACGCCCCGGTGGCCGAACTGTCCGTCGAGATCACCGAAGTCCTGCGTGGGGAGATCCGCCGTCATGGCCAGCAGTGAGTTGAAGACGGCGAACGCGCCCGGCGACGGCGTCGAGGCGGGCCTCGACGCGCTGGAGTCGCCGGCCATCAGCACCCGGACGCCGCTGCGGAAGACGTTCGTCGACAAGGTCCTGCCACCGGTCATCGCGATCGCGGTGGTGCTGGTCGTCTGGCAGGGCCTCATCACCTTCAAGATCGTCGACGATCCGTCGAAGCTGCCGTCACCGGCCGACGTGGGCGCCGCGTTCAAGGACTCCTGGCTGAAGGGCGACCTGCTCGGCTACATCTGGACGAGCGTCTCGCGCGGTCTGCTCGGCTTCTTCTTCGCGCTGCTCATCGGCACCCCGCTGGGGCTGCTGGTGGCGCGGGTGAGGTTCGTGCGGGCCGCGATCGGGCCGATCCTGTCCGGGCTGCAGTCCCTGCCGTCGGTGGCGTGGGTGCCGCCTGCGGTGATCTGGCTGGGCCTCAACAACTCGATGATGTACGCGGTGATCCTGCTCGGCGCGGTCCCCTCGATCGCCAACGGGCTGGTGTCCGGCGTCGATCAGGTGCCGCCGCTGTTCCTGCGGGCGGGCCGCACGCTCGGCGCGACCGGCGTCAAGGGCATCTGGCACGTCACCCTGCCGGCCGCGCTCCCCGGCTACGTCGCCGGCCTCAAGCAGGGCTGGGCGTTCTCCTGGCGCTCCCTGATGGCCGCCGAGATCATCGCCCAGTTCCCCGATCTCGGCGTCGGGCTCGGCCAGTTGCTGGAGAACGGGCGCACGGCGAGCGACATGGCGATGGTGTTCGAGGCGATCCTGCTCATCCTGTTCGTCGGCATCGCGATCGACCTGCTGATCTTCAGCCCGCTGGAGCGGTGGGTGCTGCGCAGCCGCGGTCTGCTGGTGAAGAGCTGATCTCCCTTGCTCCGTAAGCCGGTTCTTCTCGTCATCGCCCACGGCAGCCGTGATCCACGGCACGCGGCGACCGTCCACGCCCTGGTGCGCGAGGTGCGGTCGCTGCGGCCGGGGCTGCGGGTGGAGACCGGCTTCCTCGACTTCAACTCCCCTTCCGTCCCCGAGGTGTTGGAGTC
>DATCQX010000366.1:0-13298 GCA_036569285.1 Streptomyces sp. | reverse complement strand
GTACTCGGGGTCCATGCCGTTGGAGAAGAAGAAGGAGAGGTTGGGGGCGAAGTCGTCGATGTGCATGCCGCGCGCCAAGTACGCCTCGACGTAGGTGAATCCGTTGGCGAGGGTGAAGGCGAGCTGGCTGATGGGGTTCGCTCCGGCCTCGGCGATGTGGTAGCCGGAGATGGACACGGAGTAGAAGTTGCGGACCTTCCGCCGGATGAACCACTCCTGGACGTCGGCCATCATCCGCAGGCTGAACTCGGTCGAGAACAGGCAGGTGTTCTGGCCCTGGTCCTCCTTGAGGATGTCCGCCTGCACGGTGCCGCGCACGCTCGCGAGCGCCTCGGCGCGCAGCTCTGCCGCCTCCTGCTCCGACGGTTCGCGGCCCTCGGTCTCGCGGAAGGTGTCGATCCGCTGGTCCATGACGGTGTTGAGGAAGAAGGCGAGGACGGTCGGCGCGGGGCCGTTGATCGTCATGGAGACGGAGGTCGTGGGGGCGACCAGGTCGAATCCGTCGTACAGGGCCTTCATGTCGTCGAGGGTGGCGACGGAGACGCCGGACGTACCCACCTTGCCGTAGATGTCGGGGCGTTCGTCAGGGTCGCGGCCGTAGAGGGTGACGGAGTCGAACGCCGTGGACAGGCGGGTCGCGGGCTGGCCCTCGGAGAGCAGCTTGAAGCGGCGGTTCGTGCGGAACGGGTCGCCCTCGCCCGCGAACATCCGCGCCGGGTCCTCGCCGTCCCGCTTGAAGGGGAACACCCCTGCCGTGAACGGGAATCGCCCCGGCAGGTTCTCCCGGCGCCAGAAGCTCACCAGCTCGCCGTGGTCGGTGAACCGGGGCAGGGCGACGCGCGGGATCGCGTTCCCGGAGAGGGACTCGCGGGTCAGCCGGGTGCGGATCTCCTTGCCGCGTACGGTGACGATCTGCTCGTCGCCGGAGTAAGAGGCCACGACGGCGGGCCAGTCGGCGATCTGGTCCGCGACGTCGCTCGGGACGGCACGCCGGGCGTCCTTCAACAGCGGCTCCAGGTTCGCCGCGTCGGCGCCCGACTTCACCAACTCCCCCTGTACCGCGTCCAGTCGCTGCAACCGCCGTGCCGCGTCCGCGAGTTCGAGGGTGCGGGCGTGGTAGGCGCGGACGGTGTCGGTGATCTCCGCGAGGTAGCGGACGCGTTCGGCGGGGACGACCTGGCGGATGCCGGAGGAGTGGCGGACGGCGACGGGGGCGAGGGCGCCGTCCATGACGGGCAGGCCCTTGTCCGCGAGGACGGACCTCAGGTGCTGGTAGAGCGCGGTGACTCCGTCGTCGTTGAAGGTCGCGGCGCTCGTGCCGTACACCGGCATGTCCTCGGGGCGCTGCCCGAACGCCTCGCGGTTGCGGACGAGTTGGCGGCCGACGTCCCGCAGCGCGTCCTTCGCGCCCCGGCGTTCGAACTTGTTGATGGCGACCGTGTCGGCGAAGTCGAGCATGTCGATCTTCTCCAGCTGGGAGGCCGCGCCGAACTCCGGTGTCATGACGTACAGGGAGGTGTCGACGAAGGGGACGATCGCCGCGTCGCCCTGTCCGATGCCGGGGGTCTCGACGATGACGAGGTCGAAGCCGGCGGCCTTGACGACGTCGATCACGTCGGAGAGGTGTTCGGGGAGTTCGCGGCTGCCCCGGGTGGCGAGGCTACGGAAGAACACCCGGTTGCCGTCGAGGGAGTTCATGCGGATGCGGTCGCCGAGGAGGGCGCCGCCGCCGCGCCGCCGGGTCGGGTCGACGGCGATCACCGCGATGCGGAGCTTGTCCTGCTGGTCGAGGCGCAGGCGCCGGACGAGTTCGTCGGTGAGGGAGGACTTGCCGGAGCCGCCGGTGCCGGTGATGCCGAGGACGGGGACCGTGCGGGTCGTGGCGCGCAATGTCCCCAGGAACTCCCCTGGCAGCTTGCCGAGTTCGGCTCCCGTGATCGCGCGGGCCACGGCGAAGCGGTCACCGGCGAGCACCGCGTCCACATCGGCCGGGCGGCCGTCCCACAGGTCGAAGTCGCAGTCCTTCACGACCGAGTTGACCATTCCGGCGAGGCCCATCCGCTGGCCGTCCTCGGGCGAGAAGATCGTCACGCCGCTCGCGCGCAGCCGGGTGATCTCCTCGGGCACGATGACGCCGCCCCCGCCGCCGACGACCCGGACGTGGTCCGCGCCCCGCTCACGCAGGGACTCCACGAGGTACTCGAAGTACTCGACGTGCCCGCCCTGGTAGGAGGAGACGGCCACGCCGTGCGCGTCCTCCTCCAGCGCCGCATCCACGACCTCGCGCACCGAGCGGTTGTGGCCGAGGTGGATCACCTCCGCGCCCTGCGCCTGGAAGATCCGCCGCATGATGTTGATCGACGCGTCGTGCCCGTCGAACAGGGCGGAGGCGGTGACGAGCCGGACGGGGTTGCGGGGCCGGTGCAGTTCGCTCATGGGGGCCTTCCAACGACGCGCCCGAGGCGGCTCAGGCAGTTACTTGGACGTCCTACTAAATAGATAGTAGGACGTCCAAGTGAATTCGTGGGGCGCAGACCCCTCGAAACCGCTTGGAAACCCCCTCAGAACTCCGCCGCGAGCCACCGCCGCGCCGCGACCAGCGACGGCCCGTACCAGGTCAGCGACCGTCCGCTCACGAGCCGCACGTCAGCGCCGGGGAACGCCTCGGGGCCGTCGTCCGCCGTGAACACGTACGGCTCGTCCGGCAGCAGGACGACGTCCGCGCGGATCTCCTCCACCGCCACCTTCGGGTACCGGCCCCGGCCGTCCCCGTCGAAGACGTTCGCGAGCCCGGCGCGGCGCAGGAGGTCACCGGTGAACGTGGAGCCGCCGACGACCATCCACGGGTCGCGCCAGACAGGCACGGCGACGGTCGCGGTGACCTGCGGAAACCCACCCGTCCACAGCTCGCGCGCCTCCCGGAGCCAGCCCGGCTCGCCCACGCCCAGCGCCTCGGTGAACAGGCGTTCCAGCGATCTGACCGCCTGCGGCACGGTCTCCACGACCGTCACCCACACCGGGACGCCCGCCTCCCGAAGCAAGGCGACGTCCCGCTCCCGGTTCTCCTCCTTGTTGGCGATCACCAGGTCCGGGGCCAGTGCCGCGATCGCCGCCCGGTCCGGGTTCTTCGTGCCCCGCACCCGGGTGACGTCGAGGTCCGCCGGGTGCGTGCACCAGTCGGTCGCGCCGACCAGGAGGCCCGTCGCGGCGAGGGCCTCGGTGAGGGAGGGGACGAGGGAGACGACGCGGCGGGGCGGGCGGGGCAGGTGGACGGGGGTTCCCATGTCGTCGTACATCCCCGCACCCTGTCACAGGGGCACGTTTCCGTGCTTGCGGTCGGGCAGGTCGGCGCTCTTGCCGCGCAGCATCGCCAGCGAGCGGATCAGGGTGCCGCGGGTGTCGCCGGGGTCGATGACGTCGTCCAGAAGGCCGCGTTCGGCCGCGTAGTAGGGGTGCATCAACTCGGCGCGGTAGCCGTCCACGAGGCGGGCGCGGGTCGCCTCCGGGTCGTCCGACGCGGCGATCTCACGGCGGAAGACGACATTCGCGGCGCCCTCCGCGCCCATCACCGCGATCTCGTTGGTGGGCCAGGCGAAGGAGAGGTCCGCGCCGATCGAGCGGGAGTCCATGACGATGTAGGCGCCGCCGTACGCCTTGCGCAGGACCAGGGAGATCCGGGGGACCGTGGCGTTGCAGTACGCGTACAGGAGTTTCGCGCCGTGCCGGATGATGCCGCCGTGCTCCTGGTCGACGCCGGGCAGGAAGCCGGGGACGTCGACGAGGGTGACCAGCGGGATGTTGAAGGAGTCGCAGATCGAGACGTGCCGGGCGGCCTTCTCCGAGGCGTGGATGTCCAGGACGCCGGCGAGGACGGAGGGCTGGTTGGCGACGATCCCGACGGGACGGCCGCCGAGGCGGGCGAATCCGCAGACGACGTTGCGCGCCCAGGCCTCGTGCACCTCGAAGAACTCGCCGTCGTCCACGACCTCCTCGATCACCTCGCGCATGTCGTACGCCTGGGCCGGGTCGGCGGGGACGAGGGCGGTGAGGGAGTCGGTGCGGCGGTCGACGGGGTCGGTGACGGGCGTGTCCGGGGGGAGTTCGCGGTTGTTCCGCGGCAGCAGCGACAGCAGGAAGCGGACGTCCTCCAGGCACTCCGCCTCGTCGTCGTGGACGAAACCGGCGACGCCCGAGGTGGCCGCGTGGACGTCCGCCCCGCCCAGGCCGTTGTGGGTGATCTCCTCGCCGGTGACGGCCTGGACGACGTCCGGGCCCGTGATGAACATCTGCGAGGTGTCCCGGACCATGAAGACGAAGTCGGTGAGGGCGGGGCTGTAGGCGGCGCCGCCCGCGCAGGGGCCCAGCATCACGCTGATCTGCGGGATGGTCCCGGATGCCTTGGCGTTGCGGCGGAAGATCCCGCCGTACCCGGCGAGCGCGGTGACCCCCTCCTGGATCCGTGCCCCGGCCCCGTCGTTGAGCCCCACCAGCGGCGCCCCCGCCGACAGCGCCAGATCCATCACCTTGTGCACCTTCGCGGCGTGCGCCTCGCCGAGCGCGCCCCCGAAGACCCGGAAGTCATGGGCGTACGCGAAGACGGTCCGCCCATGCACCTCCCCCCAGCCGATCACCACCCCGTCCCCGTGCGGTTTGCGCTCCTCCAGCCCGAACCCGGTCGCCCGGTGCCGCCGCAGCGGCTCGATCTCGGTGAACGTCCCTGGGTCGAACAGCAACTCGATCCGCTCCCGGACGGTGAGCTTCCCCTTCTGATGCTGGCGCCGCGTCCCCTCCGGATCGGGCCCCCGGCTCACCTCTTCCTTGAGCAGTTTCAACTCCGCGGTGGCCCGCCCCAGATCAGGCACCGCGGGCACGGCCAACAGTTCATCGAGGGTCGTCATCCCCTCACGCTAGGAAGGGCGGCTCGAAGGGGGCTGGAGGGATGGCCGGGGGGTCAGTCGACGCCGGCCGGCTGCTGCGTCAGGGCCGTGTCGCCGGAGAGGACCGCGTGGTGGAGCTGCTGGAGGGAGGGCGAGGGTTCCAGGCCCAGCTCGGTGACCAGGGCGCCGCGCAGGCGCTGGTAGGCCTCCAGGGCCCGCCAGGCGCCGCCGGAGCGGTGGAGGGCGAGCATGAACTGGGCGCAGAAGCGTTCGTTCATGGGGTGGCGGGCCGTCAGCACCCTCAGTTCGGGGACGACTTCGGCGTGGCGGCCGAGGCGGAGGTCGGCCTCGATGCGGCGTTCCAGGGCGGCCATCCTGTTTTCTTCCAGGCGCAGCACCTCCAGCTCCAGGACGCTGCCCGCCCGGACGTCGACGAGAGCCGGGCCCTGCCAGAGGGCGAGGGCGGCGCCGAGGAGGCGGGAGGCCGTGCGGTAGTCGCCGGCGTCGTAGGCGACCCGGCCGCCGGCGACGAGCCGCTCGAACTCCTGGACGTCGGTCTGTCCGGGCTGGACGCGCAGCAGGTACCCGCCGAACTGGGTGACGAGGACGTCCTTCGCGCCGCGGCTGTCACCCGCGAGGCTCGCGGCGATCCTGCGGCGCAGCTGAAGGATGTACGTCTGGAGGGTCGTGGACGCGCTGCGCGGAATCCGTTCCCCCCAGATCTCGGCCATCAGCGTCGGCACGGTCACGACGTGCTCGGCCTGCACCGCGAGCAAGGCCAGTATCTGCCGGGGTTTGGCCGCGCTGGGCACCACCGAAGTGCCCTGCTCGACCGCCGTCAACGGCCCCAAAACCTTGATCTCCATGGCGTGCTCTCCCCTTTCGAGTCACATCCCTCGGACCCGCGTGTCCCCCACTCGGAGCGTGCTGCGCATGCTCCCACCCCAGGTGAGGGGCGCCCAGTGAGCAACGCATGAGCGCAATCATGAAAAATTCACGGTCGCCCCATGAGGCGCTCAACGTCGAGATCCAGCCGCCTCACCACCCCGGCGCGGGAAAGTTCACGCGCCCGCCCGGGAGGGTTGCGCGCGCCGCGCGCGCTGGTCTGCTCCGGAATCCGGCCACCGCCCCGAAGGCGGGCCGCCACCCGGCCGGACAGGGTCCGACGTGGGGATCGTCGTGATGCGGGAGGTACCGGGACGGCCTCTCGGTGCGGCTCGTTCCACCAGCTCGGACACCCGTCGGCGACTCTCTCAACCCGGTTCTCATGTTCGGGCAATCAATACCCGATCGGCCAGTCTCTCCAGGACCAAGACAACGTATATTTCGAACAGTTCAAGCGGTCTGAGGAGGAGGCGCCGCATGGCCGACCCGTTTCGCCGTACGGATCCCGGAGCCCTTCACGGCGACGCCCGTGACAGACCCGGGAACGGTCGGAAAGGATCGGGGCCGTGGTTACGGGGGGCGGGACGACGGCGCGGTGGCCCCCTCGACGAGGACTTCCCGGCGACGCGCGTCGCGGCGTCCGTGGCCGTCGCCGTGCTGTGCGGGTACGCGGCGGTCGTCGTCCTCAACGTCCTGTGGGAGAAGCCCGGGACGGCACGGCTGGCGCTGTGCCTGGCCTGCCTCGCGGTCGTCTTCGGCGTGCAGTTGCTGCACCTCGCGCCCCGCACCCGCCGGTGGCCCGCGCACCGCAAGGCGCTGACCCTCACCGTCCAGGCCGTCCTCACCTTCGTGCCGTTCGCGTGGTTCGGCGTCGCCTGGGCCGGTGTGGGCGGGGTCCTCGGCGCCTCGCTGCTGCTCCTGCTGCCCCGCCCGCTGTCGTGGGCCCTGTTCACGCTGGTCGCGGCGGCGATCGGCGGGTACGGCGTGTTCCTCGGGCTGCCGGTGGCCAGCCAGGTCCACGCGCCGCTGTCGGCCGTCCTCACCGGCCTGGTCCTGCACGGCCTGACCCGCCTCACGGACCTGGTGCACGAGGCCCACGCGAGCCGCGCCGAGCTGGCGAGGGCCGCCGTCGCCCAGGAGCGCCGCCGCATCTCCCGTGACGTGCACGACCTGCTGGGCTACAGCCTCTCCGCGATCACCCTCAAGTGCGAGCTGATCCACCGGCTGGTGCCGGCCCAGCCGGGCCGGGCGCTGGACGAGGTGGAGTCGGTCCTCGCGGTGTCCCGGCAGGCCGTCGCGGACGCCCGGCTGGTGGCGAGCGGCTACCGCGAGATGTCCCTGGCGGACGAGGCCGAGTCGGCCGTCGAGATGATGTCCGCCGCGGGCATCAGGACGACGATGGACATCACCTGCGGCCGGCTGCACCCGGCCGTGGACACGGTCCTCGCGACGGCGCTGCGCGAGGGCGTCACCAACATCGTGCGCCACAGCAAGGCCCGGACCTGCGACATCAAGGCCATGCGCGAGGGGGAGACCGTGCGCCTGGTCCTGGTGAACGACGGGGTGACGGCCCAGAGCCGGACCCCGGGCCCGCGCACCCCGAACGTGCCCCACACCCCGTACGCGCCCCACATCCCGCACGCCCTGGCCGGTCCGCACGGCTGCGGCCTCGACAACCTCCGCACCCGCGTCGCCTCGGTCGGCGGCCTGATCACGGCCGTGGTGCGCGACGACGGCCGGTTCCGCCTCGTGGCCAGAGTTCCCGTCCGCCCGGTCTCCCCCATGGCAGCGACCACTGCCGTGCGGGAGATCGCGTAGCCGTCACCCACGCTTGATCAGGGGGAATCAATGCTGTCGGTGAAGATCCTGCTCGCCGAGGACGTCCACATGGTGCGCGGAGCGCTGGTCGCCCTGCTGGAGCTGGAGCCCGACCTCCAGGTCGTCGCCTCGGTGGACCGCGGCGACCTGATCGTGGAGACCGCGCTGCGCACCCGCCCCGACGTGGCGGTCGTCGACATCGACCTCCCCGGCACCGACGGGATCACCGCCGCCGCCGAACTGTACGAGCGGCTGCCGACGTGCCGCGTGCTGATCCTCACGAGCCTCGGCCGGCCCGGCATGGTCCGCCGGGCGCTGTCCGCCCACGTCTGCGGTTTCCTCCTCAAGGACGCTCCCCCTTACCGGCTGGCCCACTCGGTGCGGGCGGTCGCCGCCGGGAAACGGGTCGTCGACCCTCAACTGGCGCTGTCCGCCTGGGAGGCGGTGGAGTCGCCGCTGTCGCCCCGCGAGGCGGAGGTGCTGCGGCTGGCCGCGCGGGGCGCGGACACCGGGGAGATCGCGGACGCCCTGTATCTGACCAAGGGGACCGTCCGGAACTACCTGACGGCGATCGTGGCGAAGCTGAACGCCCGCAACCGGATCGACGCGATCCGGATCGCGAAAGAGGCCGACTGGATTCCCTAGGGCCTGTCACACGTCCTCCGCCAGCGGCCCCGCGTCCAGCGCCGACAGCACCCCGGCGAGGTCGACCGCGTCGCTGTGCGGGCCCTGGCACACCGCGAGGCAGCGGGGGCCGTCCGCGCCGCCGATCCGGCGCAGCAGCGGGGTGAGGACGGCTCTGGGGCCGATCTCGACGACGTGGGTGGGGGTGTGCCGGTCCAGCATCCGCCGTACCGCCTCCGCGAAGCGGACCGGTGAGGTGATCTGCCGGGCCCAGTAGGCGGCGCCGAGGGGTTCGGTGAGCTGACGGCCGTACACCGTCGAGTAGAACGGCACGCGGGGCGGGGCGCCGGGGGCGCGGCGCGCGGCTGCCGTGAAGCCGGGGACGGCGTCCGCCATGCACGGCGAGTGGAAGGCGTGCCCGACCGGCAGGAGCCGGCTGGAGATCCCCGCGTCGGCGAGGCGGACGCTGACCCGGGCGAGCCCTTCCAGGTCGCCGGAGAGGACGGTCGCGCGGGCCGCGTTGACGGCGCCGATCGACACGCCCGGCTCCCAGGCGGCGACCTCCGCGGCCTCGTACGGGTCGGCGCAGGTCGCGAGCATGCCGCCGCTGTCCGGCAGGCGCTGCATGAACGCGGCGCGCAGGGCGACGAGCCGGGCGGCGTGGCCCAGGGTGAGGGCCTCCGCGACGGTCGCCGCCGCGAACTCGCCGACGCCGTGCCCGAGGACGGCGACCGGACGGACCCCGGCGTCCAGGAGGGTGCGGGCGAGGGCGTACTCGACGGCGAACAGGGCCGGCTGGGACAGGGCGGTGCGGTCGATGCCGGGGTCCTGGCCGAGGATCAGCTCCGTCACCGAGCGGCCCAGGTAGGGCCACAGGAGTTCGTCGACCCAGGTCAGGCTGGAGCGGTAGGGCGTGGAGTGGCGGTAGAGGCCCGCGGCCATGCCGGGGTGCTGGCTGCCCTGGCCGCTGAACACGAACACCGCGCGCACCCGTCGTCCGGGCCGGCCGCGGTGGGCCCGGCGCGCCGCGAGGTGGCGGGCCAGTTCCCGGACCGTGGGGTACGTCCACATGTCCTCGGGGCCGATCAGCGAGCCGAACTCGGCCTCGATGTCGCCGTAGAGGCTCAGCAGGGCCACCGAGTCGAGCCCGCACTCCAGGAGCAGGGCCTCCGCGGCGACCTCGCGGCGCGCGTAGTCCGAGACCCGTTCCGTCAGCCAGCCCAGGAACTCCCGCTCGCCGCCCAGTACGTGGATCACACCAGCCCCCTCGTCGCCCTGGTTCATCCGGTCAGCGCGGCCGGTCCCGGGACCAGGTCGGTGTCGAGCCGCTGGTGCAGCGGGCGGATCCGGCCGCGCAGGAACAGCTCGCGCATCGCGGACCGCTCCACTTTCCCGCTGGTCGTGCGGCGGACGGTGCCGGGGCGCACCAGCAGGACGCCGCCGACGCGCACGTCGAACTCCTCGGTGAGGCACCGCTCCACCTGTCCGGCGAGCGCCGCGAGATCGAGGTCGTAGCCGCTGCGGGCGCGCAGTTCCTGGACGACGACGACGCGCTCGCGCTCCCCGGGCACCGCGAACGCCGTCCCCGGGCCGAACAGGGCGTTGACGTGCTGGACGGTGCGTTCGACGTCCTGCGGGTAGAGGTTGCGGCCGGCGACGACGATGACGTCCTTGAGGCGGCCGGTGACATAGAGGTGGCCGTCGTCGAGGGTGCCGAGGTCGCCGGTGCGCAGGAACCCGGACTCGCCGTCGGCCGTGGTGGCGTCGAAGACGCGGGCCGTCTCGCCGGGGTCGCGCCAGTAGCCGCGGGCGACACCGGGGCCGCGGACCCAGATCTCCCCGATGCGGCCGTCGGGGACGGGGGCGCGGGT
The DNA here is from genome assembly GCA_036569285.1 of Streptomyces sp. Classification (GTDB taxonomy): domain Bacteria; phylum Actinomycetota; class Actinomycetes; order Streptomycetales; family Streptomycetaceae; genus Streptomyces. The sequence continues at coordinate 3,223 of DATCQX010000366.1, read as the reverse complement.
GTCAGGGTCGACGATCCTCAGCTCGCAGCCGGTCGCGGGGCCGCAGGACAGCAGGGTGCGGGCCGGGCGGCCGGGGCGGGGGGCGCGCCACAGGTGGCGTTCCAGGGACTCGGCGTCGACGGTGCGTTCCGTGTTCTCGCCGGGGACGCTTCCCGACACCAGGAGGGTGCCCTCCGCGAGGCCGTAGCAGGCGGTGAGCGCGCCGGGGCGCAGGCCCGCCCGTGCGAAACGGTCCGCGAAGTCGCTCAGGGTCTCCGGGCGGACGGGTTCCCCGCCGGAGACGGCCGTCCGCCAGCCGGAGAGGTCGAGTCCCGCGAGCTGCTCGTCCGTGACGCGGCGCAGGCACAGGTCGTACGCGAAGTCCGGGGCGCCGCTGACGGTGATCCGGTGCCGGCCGACCGCCTCCAGCCAGCGCACGGGGTGCCGGACGAACGTCTCGGCGGGCAGCATCACCGAGGTGCCGCCCAGCCACAGCGGGTGCAGCAACTGGCCGACGAGGCCCATGTCGTGGTGCAGCGGCAGCCAGCCCCCGATCCGGTCGCCCGGCCTCGTGCCGAGCGCCTCCTGGATCGCCCTCTGATTGGCGAGGAGGTTCGCGTGCGTGATGACCACTCCGTGCGGCTGCCCCGTGGAACCGGACGTGTACTGGAGGTAGGCGACCGCCTCCGGGTCCGGGGCCGGCGGGGTCCACTGCGGGGCCGTCGGTACGGCGTCCGCCGGCAGGCAGGGCATGTTGCCGTACCCGCAGCGGGCGAGCAGCCGCGACACCTCCGGGGCGAGCGCGGCGTCCGTGAGCGTCACGCAGGGGGCGGTGTCCTTGACGATGCCGGTGATCCGCTCCTCGTGATGCGCGTGACCGCCGCCGGGCGGGCAGGGGACGGCGATGGCTCCGGCATACAGGCAGGCGAGGAAGCTGACGGCGAACTGCCGCCGGGAGTGATGCAGCAGCAGCACCCTCTCCCCCGCCGCGTGCTGGCTCTGCAACCACCCCGCGAGCCTGCGCGCCGCCGCGTCCAGACTCCGGTACGAGATCGGCTTCGGACGCCCTCTCTCCTCGTTGTCCGGGAGCAGCAGCAGCGCGTCCCGCCCCGGGACACGTTCCGCCCTCGCCCGCATCAGCTCGGTGAAGGTGAGGTGTCCGGCGCCGAAGCGGGAGCGGCCGACGGGGGCTTGGCGGGTGACGGTGTTCTGGAGGTGGGTGGGGCTCGGGTGGAAGGGTGGAGCCGGGTAGTCGGCCGGTGCCTGCCGGCCGGGCGCGTTCTGATGGCTGATCACATGGTGGTGGCTGGTCAACACGTCCCCCTCGCATGGGTTCCCTCGACGTCACCCCCGCCGTGTAGGGGGTGACGGTTCACGGAGCCGACCAGGAGGCGGCGCTGCGGTGACGCAGCCGCCCCACGCCCCACTCGGCCCGCCGCGGACCCTGCTCCGGCGACGGCCCGTCAGCTCGCACCAGCACCAGCAGCGCGGCGACCACCGCGGCCAGCTCACACGCGTCCGGCTGCCCCCGGACCACTCTGAGGAGCGGGTGTTCGGACATGCCCCCACCTTCTCCGACCCCCCTCGAACCCCGGTCGCGTACGACCCGGAAGGGGCTGGAGCAGAGGGTTCGAAAAGGTAGGTGCGCTGGTGGAGCGGGGGGTGCGGGAGGGAAAGAGGGGCCGGGTGGGCAGAACGCGAACAGAGAAGCCGGCCCCCGGATCCAGCCAACCCGCGCTCAGCCCCTCACCCCACCGCGCGAGCCCGCTCGATCGCCAGGTGAGTGGTCGTGGTGCGGAGCCGCTCGTGGCGAGCGCGGAAGCCGCCGCTGGCGAACGCCTCGTCCCGGTCCCCCGGATCGGTCCACCAGAGGATGCCGACATAGGCCCGGGGATCAGTGGTGGAGCGCAGGAGAAGCACGCCGCCGAAGCCGAAGTCGTGCATGAACTGGCCGGCGAGTGCGCCGAAGTCCAGCTCGAAGCGGGCGGCGTCGCCGTCCAGGTGCGCCTCGACCAGGATCGCGTGGGCGGTGTCGTCGGGGGGAAGGGCCGTGCCCAGCAGCCCCACACCCACCGCCTGCCCCGGCGAGACCTCGGCGAGGCGGCCGAGCCGGTCGAGGCCCGCGCAGGACGGCCCCGCGTGAAGGGCCCCCAGCAGCGCCCCGAACGACCGCCAGCAGCTGAGGTGCAGATACCGCCCGGACCGGTCCAGTGACCGCAGGGTCAGCTGCCCCCGGTTCCCCCGAAGACCCCACTGCGGCCCCGCCGTCCGCGCCAGCTCCCGTTCGAGCCCCGCCGCGTTCCCCGCACCACGCAGCTCGAACCACCACAGCGCGGCGAGAAGCGGCTCGCCTCTGGCCCCGGCCGGACGCGCCTGCCCGTTCGCCGCGTCGCGCACCACAGCGCACCGCCCTTTCGAGATAGCCCCACCGCAACGTGCGCGTTCGCGGCCTGCGGAAGCCACCTGAGCAAGAAACGCTAGAGGACGGCTAGAGCGCCCCCCGCGAGCCGCTCCCGTCCCGGTCACGAGGCCCCTTCGAGGCCGCGTCCCCACCCTTCCCTCCCGATACGTCCCGCCGCGGAGGGAGCCCCCGTGACCGCCCCGAACAAACCGCCCGCCCCGTGCGCCGAGGACACCACGGGGGCGGGCCGCCTGCTGCGCGCCCTGTGGCACTCCTTCGCGCTGTACGGCTGGTTCTGGCTCCCCGGCGTCCCCCCGGCCGACCTGTTCGACCCCCCGCACCCCGGCCCCCGCGCGCCCCTCGATGCGCCCCGCGTACGCCCCGTGCGAATCACGACAGCGAAGGCGCGACCGCACGACACGGACCGCTGGTGATCGCCCAGTGAACGCCGAACATCTTTTGAAACCCGGCTGACCTGGGGATTTCAGCGCCCCGGCAGCACGTGTGGCCCGCTTTCCGACCCCCGCTCCACCACCCGTTGAGCGCGTTTCCAGAGGACGCGGTGAGGCTCGGAGTCGTCTCGCCGGAAGGCATCGTGCGGAAGGGGGATCCGGGAGAATGCATCGCTATCTCGCGACTCGACCGACGGCGGACGGCGACGCCCCGGCACGGAGGCTGCTGTGCTTCCACCACGCCGGAGCCGGCGCCATGACGTTCGCGGGCTGGCGGCAACGGGTGGGGGCCGGCGTCGCGGTCCTCCCGGTGCGCCTGCCGGGCCGGGAGTCCCTGCTCAGGGAAGCCCCGTTCACCGACGCGGACCGGCTCGTCGAGGAGCTCACGGAG
>DATCQX010000365.1:0-2454 GCA_036569285.1 Streptomyces sp. | reverse complement strand
CGGCTTCCCCGCCGTCACCATCGGCCGCACCGCGCACCCCGAGACCAGCTGGTGGGTCGGCGTCGACCACACCGCGCTCGCCGCGGCCTGCGTCCACCACCTCGCCGACCTCGGCCACCGGCGCATCGCCCTCGTCAACCGCCCCGAGCAACTCCTGCGCGCCGGCTACGAGTCGGCCCACCGGGGTCTGGACGGCTTCACCAAGGCCGCCGCCGAACGCGGGCTGACCGTCAGGGCCTACCCCTGCGGGGACGACGCTGCCTCGGGCCAGGCGTGCGTGGAGCGGATGCTGTACGACGACCCCGGCATCAGCGCGCTCGTCACCCTCAACGAGGCGTCCCTGGGCGGCGTCTACCGGGGCCTCGCGCACGCCGGGCGCCACATCCCGCGCGACTTCTCCGTCACCGGCGTCGCCGCCGCCCGCTGGGCCGAGACGGTCACACCGCAGCTCACGGCGGCCGACGTACCGGCGGCGGAGATGGGACGGCACGCCGTCGACCTCCTGGTGACACGCCTCGACCAGCCCGCCGCGCCACCCCGCCACCACCTCCTCACCCCGCCGATCTCGCTGCGGGCCAGCACCGGGCCCGCGGCGGCGCACACCTCGTAACACCCCGCACGTTCCTGTCCGCCCCGTGCATGCCGCTGCCTCGCCATGCCCGCAACCGAAGGAACCGCCCGATGAACAGCTCCTCCAGACAGCGCCGTCTGACCGCCGCCGCCCTGACCGCCCTCGCCGTGGCCACCGCCGCCACCGCCTGCTCCTCCGGGTCGGGCAGCGCCGACAGCAAGGGCTCCGACGGCGGCACCTACACCGTCTGGGACCCCTACCCCCAGTTCGCGAAGGACTCGGCGTGGGTGAAGCTCCTCGACCGGTGCGGCACCGAGGCCGGAGTGAAGGTCAAGCGGACCGGCTTCGACACCAGCGACCTCCCGAACAAGACGCTCCTCGCGGCCCAGCAGGGCAACTCCCCGGACGTCCTCGTCGTCGACAACCCGGTCGTCTCCACCCTCGCCGAGGCCGGCGTCCTCACCACGACCGCCGACAACAAGCTCGACACCTCGAAGACCGACCCCAACCTCCTCGCGGCGGGACAGTCCGGCGGCAAGACGTACGGCACCCCGATCGGCGCCAACACCCTCGCCCTCTACTACAACAAGACCGTCCTGAAGGCGGCCGGCGTCGACGTCGCCACGATCAAGGACTGGGCCTCCCTGACGGCCGCCCTCGACAAGGTGAAGAAGGCCGGCAAGAAGGGCATCACCTTCTCCGCGATCGGCACCGAGGAGGGCAGCTTCCAATTCCTGCCCTGGTTCTGGGGAGCGGGCGCCCAGCTCACCGGGCTCGACTCCGCCCAGGCCGAGTCCGCCCTCACCCTGTGGAAGGACTGGCTGAAGAACGGCTACGCCCCCAACTCCGTCCTCAACAACACCCAGACCACCAGCTGGCAGGAGTTCGCCACCGGCGACTACGCCTTCGCCGAGAACGGCACCTGGCAGCTCGCCAACGCGGAGAAGGCGGGCTTCGAGTACGGCGTCCTCCCGATCCCCGGCGCGAACAGCGCCTCCGCACCCGCCCCGACCGGCGGCGAGTTCGTCACCCTCCCCGTCCAGGACGACACCGGCCGCTACGCCACCTCCCAGAAGCTCGCCACCTGCCTCACCAGCGAACAGGGCCTGTACGACACGGACTCGGCGCTCTCCTACGTCGCTCCCGTCGCCGCCGTGCAGGCCAAACAGGTCGCCGCCACGCCCGCGTTGAAGCCGTGGGTCGAGGCGGTCAAGTCCGCCAAGGGGCGGACCAGCGACGACCTCGGCACCAAGTACCCGAAGATCTCCGAGCAGTTGTGGAAGGCCGTGCAGTCGGCGCTGAGCGGCTCCAAATCGCCCAAGGACGCGCTCTCTTCGGCGCAGGGCGCGGTCAAGTGACGTTGCAGATGGCACGCGACCAGGTGTCCGCGCGCAAGGTGACCGTGGCCGGGCGCCGCCGCTCGCCCCAGTGGGCGGCCTGGGCGTTCCTCACCCCGGTCACCCTCTACCTCGTCCTCTTCTACGCCTACCCCCTCTACCGCAACCTCGATCTGAGCCTGCGTCACTACACCGTCCGCTCCTTCGTGCACGGCGACGCGCCCTTCACCGGGCTCGACAACTACCGGACCGTGTTCGACGATCCGACGTTCGCGCCCGCCCTCGTCCACACCGTCGTCTTCACCTTCGTGTCCCTGGTGTTCCAGTACGCCATCGGGCTCGCCCTCGCGGTCTTCTTCCACCAGCACTTCCGGCTCTCCGCGACCCTGCGCGCCCTGTTCCTCGTGCCGTGGCTGCTGCCGCTGATCGTGTCGGCGTCGACCTGGTCGTGGATGCTGAACAGCGACTCCGGGATCGTCAACGCGGCGCTGAAGGCCGTCGGGCTCGGGTCGGTCAACTGGCTGACGTCGCCGTCCTGGTCGCTGG
>DATCQX010000364.1:0-14964 GCA_036569285.1 Streptomyces sp. | reverse complement strand
CCGAGGATCATGACGTCGAAGGCGGCACCGGCGAACACGCGTATCGCGCGGACGGTGTCGCCGAGGCGGTGTCGGTGCGGGGCCGTCATCGAGGTCGCTCCGGAGGGGCGACCGGCGGCCTGGGCTGGTGTGAAGGTCGCTGCGCTCATGTCTCTATGGTGCGATCCCGGGCATAAGGACGGCATCGGTCCACAGAGCCAACTTTCCCGCCCGTTTCGTACGACTCAAGAGGGACGGGACGCCTCAGGGGTCGTAGGGGTTCGTCTCAGGGTTCTCACTCCGGGGGATACCTCTGCGGAAATAATGGTGCTAGCTTCATTAACACCATGCTGCTGAAACTGGACGTCACAGACAGTCGACCGCTGCACGAGCAGGTGGCGGGATCGATCCGGCGGGCCATCGCCGAGGGCGAGTGCGAGCCGGGGGATCGGCTGCCGACGGCGCGGGAGATCTCCGAGGCGCTCGGGGTGAACGTGAACACCGTGCTGCGAGGACTACGGGGACTACGGGACGACGGCGTGCTGGAGTTCCGGCGGGGGCGGGGAGTGACCGTCGCCGCGGGGGCGGATCAGCGGGCTGCCGTGCTCGGGCGGGTGCGCGAGCTGGTCGCCGACGCGGCGCGGCTCGGGTACGGCAGGGACGATCTCATCGAGATGATCAGGGGGGTTCCATGAACGGGCGGACCGAAGCGGGACGCGGGGTCGTGTGGGGTGCGGTCGCCGGGTGCGGCGCCGTGCTCGCGCTGCTGGTGGCGATGCCGCTGGCCGCGCGGGGGCGGCTGCCGGACCGGGTGGCCACGCACTGGAACGGGAGCGGAAAGGCCGACGGCTCGATGCCGCTGTGGGGCGCCGTCGCCTTTCCCTCGCTGCTGTGGGTGGTACTGGCGGCGGGCATGCTGCTCGTCGCGCGGCGGGCGGGGGCGGGGAGCGGCGCGGGCGGGTGGGTCCTGGCCGGGCTGTCGACTCTCGCGCTCGGGCTGGTCGGCGGGCAGGCGACGGTCGTACGGGCGAACCTGGACGTGACCGACTGGCACGACGCCGGTGCGTCGGGCGTCTGGATCGTCGGCGTCGCCGTCCTGGCTCTCACGGCCGGCGCGCTCGTGTGGCTCTCACGTCGTACGGGTCCTGAGCTGCCGGACGCGGACGGCGGGCCGCTCATGGAGATCCCCGAGGGGCAGCGGGTGGCGTGGTTCTCGCGGCTCTCCAGCCCGGCGCTCCAGGCGGTGGCGGCGGTCATCGGGTTCGCCGCGCTCGCGGTCGGCGCCGCGTCCCTCGGAGGTATTACGGGTCCACAACCGGGGATTCCCCTGACGATCGGCCTCGGCCTGGCCGCCCTGCTCTGCCTGGCCTTCGCGTCCGTCCAGGTCCGCGTCGGCGAACAGGGGCTCAGAGTCTCCTTCGGCCCGCTCGGCTGGCCCGCGCGCCGCTGGTCGGTCGCGGACATCGAGTCGGCACGCGTGGAACAGCGCACCCCGGCCCAGGCGGGCGGCTGGGGGTACCGGATCAACGGGCTCGGGACGACGGTGATGCTGCGGGCCGGCGCCTGCCTGGTCGTCCGCTCCAGGGGGCGTGACTTCGCGGTGAGCGTGGACGACGCGGAGCGGGGCGCGGCGCTGCTGAACTCGCTGAGGGTACTGAAGAGCTAGGGGGTGTACGGCGTGAGAGCCAGGAGCGTACGGCCCGGCCTCGTCAACGCCACGGTTAATTCGTTGGCCCGTGCACAGGGCGCTCGCCTACAATCTCCGCTCTTGCCGCCTCCCCCGTGGAGTGCCGTCGCCCGGTCGGAAACCGGGCGGCACCTCAGCCGCACCCACCCGTAGTACCCGTACCCCGGAGGCACCCCCTTGTCCACGCCCGTGTCCGCCGACGACCCCCTGTTCCGTGAGCGCTCCCACCTCACCGCGTCCCGTACCGCGCTGCGGGCGATGCGGGAGGACGTGCAGGCGCTGGACATCAAGGACGTGACCGCGAACTGGGTCAACGCCGAGGTGCTGGCCCGCCAGATCGAGGAGCGGATCAAGGCGCTCGCCGACCTGAGCGATACCCCGCTGTTCTTCGGCCGGCTGGACTACCTGCACGCGCCGGGCGCCGAGCAGGCCGAGGGCGCGGGCGGGGAGCGCTTCTACATCGGGCGTCGGCACGTGCACGACGGTGACGGCGACCCGATGGTCATCGACTGGCGGGCGCCGGTCTCGCAGCCGTTCTACCGGGCGTCCAAGAAGGACCCGATGGACGTCGGGCTGCGCCGCCGGTTCGGGTACACCGGCGGCGACCTCACCGCGTACGAGGACGAGCACCTCTCCGACCCCCAGGAGGCGGCGCGGACAAGCAAGTTGCTCCAGCAGGAGATCGAGCGCCCGCGTGTCGGCCCGATGCGGGACATCGTCGCGACGATCCAGCCCGAGCAGGACGAGATCGTGCGCAGCGGCCTCCAGGGGAGCGTGTGCGTGCAGGGCGGGCCGGGGACGGGGAAGACCGCCGTCGGCCTGCACCGGGTCGCGTATCTGCTGTACGCGCACCGCGAGCGGCTCGCCCGGACCGGGACGCTCGTCATCGGACCGAACAAGTCCTTCCTCCACTACATCGAGCAGGTCCTGCCCGCCCTGGGCGAGTTGACGGTACGTCAGGCGACTGTGGACGACCTGGTCGCGCACGTCGAGGTGCGGGGCACGGACGACGCCGACGCCGCCGTCATCAAGGGTGACGCGCGGATGGCGGAGGTGCTGCGGCGGGCGGTCTACTCGCATGTCACGCCGCCGACCGAGCCCGTGGTCGTGGTGCGCGGGTCCCGGCGGTGGCGGGTTCCGGCGTACGAACTCGAAGACATCGTGCGGGAGTTGCTGGACCGCGACATCCGGTACGGCGCGGCGCGCGAGGCCCTGCCGCAGCGGATCGCGCACGCGGTGCTGGTCCAGATGGAGCGGGCCGGGGAGGCGCCGGACGACCGGGTGCAGGACTCGGTCGCCCGCAACAGCGCGGTGAAGGCGGCCGTGAAGGCGATCTGGCCGCCGGTCGATCCCGCGAAGCTGGTGCTGCGGCTGCTGAGCGAGCCGGAGTTCCTCGCCGAGCATGCCGACGGTGTCCTCACCGACGACGAGCAGAAGACGATCCTGTGGGCCAAGCCCGTACGGTCCGTGAAGTCGGCCAAGTGGTCCGCCGCGGACGCGGTGTTGATCGACGAGGCGAGCGACGTCGTGGAGCGCACGCACTCCCTCGGGCACGTCGTCCTCGACGAGGCGCAGGACCTCTCCCCCATGCAGTACCGGGCGGTGGGGCGGCGCTGCACGACGGGTTCCGCGACCGTCCTCGGCGATCTCGCGCAGGGCACCACCCCCTGGGCGACGCGGAGTTGGGAGGAGGCGCTCGGGCACCTCGGCAAATCCGACGCGGTGGTCGAGGAGTTGACCGCCGGGTTCCGCGTGCCGACGGACGTCATCACCTACGCGTCCCGGCTGCTGCCGCACATCGCGCCGGGACTCACGCCGGTCGCGTCGGTGCGGGAGAACCCCGGGTTCTTCGAGCTGCGGGACGTCTCCGGGGTGGAGCAAGTCGTCGAGGCGTGCGGGGAGTTGCTGATGCGGGAGGGGTCGATCGGGCTGATCGCGGCCGACGCCCGGATCCCCGTGCTCGCCGAGGCGCTGGGGGCGGCCGGGGTGTCGTATCTCGACCCCGGTCAGGAGACCACGGCGCAGACCCGGCTCACCCTGGTTCCGGCCTCGCTGGCGAAGGGTCTGGAGTACGACTACGTCGTGCTGGACGAGCCGCGGGCCGTGGTGGACGGGGAGCCGGACGAACGGACCGGGCTGCGGCGGCTGTACGTCGCGCTGACTCGGGCCGTTTCGGGTCTCGTTGTCGTGCACGGCACCGAACTGCCGGAGCAGATCAGATAGTTGCCCCGACCTCGCGTCAGGCGGGGTCGATCGCCCGGCGCCAGGTGCGGACCGCCTCCGGCGACACCGGCTCGGTCCAGCCGTCGGGCCGTACCGCTCCGCCCACGTGGAAGGCGTCGACTCCGGCCGCGCGCAGGGCCGGGACGTGCGCGAGGGTCAACCCGCCGCCGGCCAGGAGGCGTTCGTCGTACCGTCCGGCCTCCGCGAGGAGCGTGTCCATGCCCTGTTCGACGCCGGACGGCGAGCCCGCCGTGAGGTAGGTGTCCAGGCCGGGCAGGCCCGCGAGTGTCTTGCGGACCTCCTCGCGGTGGGCGGCGTGGTCGATCGCGCGGTGGAAGGTCCAGCGGCAGCCGTCCAGGACGGAGACGAGGTGCTCCACCGCGCGCAGGTCCACGGCACCTTCGGGGTCCAGGAAGCCCAGGACGAACTGGTCGGCGCCGGCCTCTCTGAACTCCCCTGCCGTCCGGACCAGTTGTCCGAGGTCGCCGGCCGCGAAGCCGTCCGCCTGCCTGAGCATCACGCGGACATCGATGTCGACGGCCGCGCGGACCGCGCCGAACACCGAGAGGGCCGGGGTCAGCCCGTCCGCGGCCATCTCGGAGACCAGCTCGACCCGGTCCGCGCCGCCCTCCTGTGCCGCGACCGCGTCCTGCGGGGCGAGGGCGATCACCTCCAGGAGCGCGCGCGTGCTCATGCGGTGCCTTTCGTCGCCGGATCCCTCTAAAGGTCTAGTCCAATCAGGGTACGTCAGGGAGTGGCTCCCGGGAGGTAGCTCTCAGGGGTGAGCCGCCTGCCGTCCCCACAAGGTCTCTCAGGGGTGAGCCGTCCGCGATCGGAGCGGGTCCGGCGGTGAGCCGTCCCGTCACCAGAACAGGTTCAGCTCCGTCTCCTCCACCCCGACCAGCTCGTACGACGCGCCCTTCACCGGCCGCCCCGAGTACAGCCGTACCAGCGTGGCCGCCGGGCCGAGGTAGCGGGCCGGGGGGTGGGAGCCGTCCGTGGCGCCGAGGGTGAGCGGGTCGTCGGTGTCGTCGAGGTCGGCCTGGAGAGGAATGTGGGCGCGGCGCCGGGTGTACCAGGTGAGCAGGGTGAGGGCTTCGGGGAGGGCCGGGCCCGCGTAGGCGCCGGGTTCGCCCCAGACCTCGCGGACGTCGCCCGCGTGGATCCACTCGCCGAGGGCGGCGAGGTCGAGGGTGCCGTCCGAGGCCGCGAGCACCGGGCCTGCCTCGGTCATGCCGCGTTCCAGTTCGTCGACGATGCGGGCGACGGGCCAGTCGGCGCGGTCGGCGATGTCGCGGTCGTTGGACTCGGGAGAGAACACCCCCTTCTCCAACCGGTGTTCCACCACGCGCATCAGGGCCGAGGAACAGTGCGCGAGGACGTCCCTCACGGACCAGCCCGGACAACCGGCGGTCGGCAGGGCGAAGTCCGCGTCGGGGCGGGCGCGCAGGAGGGGTATCAGGGCATCGCGCTCCGTCGTCAGGAGACGGCCGGGGAGTTCGGGGTCGCGGGGTAGCTCTGAAGTAGGGGTCATACGACCACCGTATGACCGTGCGCCTCCGGTGTGACGGGAGAATGGGGCGCATGGCCGATCTTGACGCCCTGCACGCCCGCTGGCTCCCCGCCCTGCTCTCCGCGCGGGCCGACGACTCCTGTGCCATCGCACCTCAGCGGTACGCCGACAACCTCATCTCGCGCTGGCGGGAACCCCACCGCAGGTATCACACGCTCACTCACCTGACGGCGGTACTGGACCGCGTCGACGTACTGGAGAGCCACGCCGAGGACCCCGATCTGGTGCGGCTCGCGGCCTGGTTCCACGACGCCGTGTACCTGCCGGACCGGTCGACGAACGAGGAGCGCTCGGCGCGGCTCGCGGAGCGGGCGCTGACCGAGGCGGGGGTCCCGGAGCGGAAGGTGGCGGAGGTCGCGCGGCTGGTGCGGCTCACCCAGGGGCACGACCCGGCCGACGGGGACCGCAACGGCGAGGTGCTGTGCGACGCGGACCTCGCGATCCTCGCCTCGGCGCCGGACGTGTACACGGCGTACACGGCGGCCGTGCGCGAGGAGTACCACTTCGTCCCCGAGGACGCCTTCCGCACCGGACGGGCCGGCATCCTGCGCGAACTCCTCGCCATGTCACGGCTGTTCAGGACGGAGTACGGCAGGGAGCACTGGGAGGCGGACGCGCGGCGCAACATCGGCGCCGAACTGGAAATGCTGACCGGCTGAGCGGCCTACCCTCTCGTCATGCGGAGAAGTCTTTCGGGCGGAGATCAACTGGACGCGGCGGTCGCGGAGTGCGTGACGCTGTTGCGGTCCCTCACGGAGCTGGACTGGGAGGGGACCCTCGCGGCGGGCCTGGACTGGAGCTGCCGGGAGGCCGCCGAGCACATCGCGGACGATCTCCTGGCCTACGCGGGGCAGTTGGCGGGACGGGCGCGGGACGCGTACCTGCCGTTCGAGATCCGGTTCGAGGACGGCACCGCCAACTCCGGTGTGGTGGACGTGATCGAGACGGGCGGGGCGCTGCTCGCGGCGGCCGTACGGACCACGCCGCCGCGGGTGCGGGCGTTCCATCCGTCCCCGTTCCGCAGCGCGAACCGGCAGGGGTTCGCCGCGATGGGTGTCGCCGAAGTCCTGCTGCACACCCACGACATCGCGCTCGGTCTCGGCGCGGTCTTCCAACCCTCCCCGGAACTCGCTGAGTTCGTGCTCCAGCGGATCTTTCCCGAGGTGCGGCCGGGCGTCGATCCCTGGGAGACGCTGCTGTGGGCGACCGGGCGCGGGGAGTTGCCCGGCCGGGCACGGGTGACCAGTTGGCGCTGGCACAACAACCTGGTCCTGACGACCGAGCGCCTCACCCTGGAGTCCGCCACCCCGGCCGCCCTCGACGCGTTGCGGACAGTCGGCGACGGCGGGTTCAGCTGGCTGGGCGACGGGCCCCTCGACGGCACGCGCGAGGCCGCCGGGCTGGTCTTCTCCTCGTACGAAAAAGGCTCTCTGCGTGCGGAGTTCGGGATGTTCGTGCTCGTGCGGCAGGCGGACGGGCTGGCCATCGGGAGCCTCGGGTTCCACGCGGCGCCGGACGGGGACGGCCGTACGGAGATCGGGTACGACCTCGTGCCCGAGGCGCGGGGGAACGGGTTCGCGACGGAGGCGGTGCGGGCCGTCGGGGAGTGGGCGCTGGGGCGTGAAGAGGGGGACGTGGACAGCCTGTTCGCTGTCGTCGACCCCAAGAACCTCGCGTCGCGGGGGGTGTTGGAGCGGGTCGGGTTCGTGGGGGTCGGGGAGGACGTGGAAGGGGACGCCTATGAGCTGCGGCGGTATCGGCTCTGACGGCGCGCTGAGGCTCAACCGAGTTGACAGCTAAGGGAGGTGGCGGCTGCTCGCCTTGCGGCGGCGCAGGCCCGCGCCGTGCAGGAGGCGGACGACCTCGCGGCTGCTGACCTCCACCGCGCCGGCGGCGACCATATCGGCGTAGCGGTGCGCGGGGATGTCGTAGTGATCTCGCTCGAAGGCTCGCGGCGGGATGCCCAACTCCTTGGCGAACTCGTGCAGTTCGGCGTAGGAGACGTCGCTGACCAGGTGGGACCAGAGGCGGCCGTGGCCGGGCCAGGCGGGCGGGTCGATGTAGACGGTCATGAGGACGGCAGGCCGCCGTGCCCGGCACCGAGCGTGCCGACCGCCGCGACCTTCACGCCCGCCTTGTGGCAGACCCAGTGCGGGTCGGGGCCCAGCTCCGGCTCGACCTCCAGGGCGTGCGGGTCGCCCGAGCCGCAGACCGGGCACAGCGGCCAGCGGCCGTACCGCTCCAGCAGGGCGTCCTGCACGTCCTGCGCGACCAGGCCCGCGACGTACTGCGCGCCGTCCGGCCACTGCTCCACCCACCAGCGGCGCTGTACGACGGACTCCTCGACCAGCGACACCACGTCCGCCTCGGCCACCTCGCCCGCGACCAGGTCGGCCAGAACCAGGGCGCGGGCCCGGTGCAGGGCCTGCTCCAGAAGGCTTACGGGTTGTACGGGGTCGGTACTCATGCCTTCATTGTGCGCACTCTTGACCGGCGCGCCGAACCGAAAATACCTTTCAGAACGTGACCCGCGACGTGAAGGAAATTTTCGGCGGCGCACTCGCGGCCAAGGTGCGTACGCTCGCCCCCTCCATGACCCGGTCCATGCAGCGCGTCGCCGAAACCGTCGCGGGCGATCCCGCGGGGTGCGCGGCGCTCACGGTGACGGGGCTCGCGGAGCGTACGGGGACCAGTGAGGCCACCGTCGTCCGTACCGCTCGGGTATTGGGATACCCGGGGTACCGCGATCTGCGGCTCGCGCTCGCCGGGCTCGCCGCGCATCAGCAGTCGGGGCGGGCGCCCGCGCTGACCACCGACATCGCCGTGGACGACCCGATCGGGGACGTCGTCAGCAAGCTCGCGCGGGCGGAGGCGCAGACGCTGGCCGACACCGCCGCCGGGCTCGACACGGTGCAGTTGGGGGCCGCCGTCTCCGCCGCCGCGTCCGCCCGGCGGATCGATGTGTACGGGGTGGGGGCTTCGGGGCTCGTCGCGCAGGATCTCGTGCAGAAATTGTTGCGGATCGGATTGGTGGCGCACGCGCACAGCGATCCTCATCTCGCGGTGACCAATGCGGTGCAATTGCGGGGCGGGGATGTCGCCGTCGCCATTACGCATTCGGGGTCCACGAGGGATGTCATCGAGCCTTTGCGGGTGGCCTTCGAGCGGGGGGCGACGACGGTGGCCATCACCGGGCGGGGGGACGGGGCGGTCACGCAGTACGCGGACCACGTGCTGACGACGTCGTCGGCTCGGGAGAGTGAGTTGCGGCCCGCGGCCATGGCCTCGCGGACCGGGCAGTTACTGGTGGTGGACTGCCTGTTCGTCGGGGTCGCCCAGCGAACTTACGAGGCCGCGGCGCCCGCGCTGGCCGCGTCGTACGAGGCGCTGGCCCATCGGCATCGGTAGGCCCTGAACAGGTAGGCCCTGAGGGTGACCTTTCGTTGAGGCCTGTTTGAGAACTCACGGATTGAAAGAGCTGTTCCTCCATGTCCTCCTCTGACCTTCTCGCCCAGCTTTCCACTCTTCCCACCGAGGAATTCCGCGCCGATCTCGCGCGGGTCGACGAGCTGCCCACGATCGATATCGCGCGGCTCATGAATCGGGAAGACGCGGGGGTTCCCGCCGCTGTCGCTTCTCAGTTGCCCGTCATTTCCGCCGCTATTGACGCCATCGCGCTGCGGATGGGGCGTGGGGGGCGGCTGATCTACATGGGTGCCGGGACCGCCGGGCGGCTGGGGGTGCTGGACGCGTCCGAGTGTCCGCCCACGTTCAACACCGCGCCGGGGCAGGTGGTGGGGCTCATCGCGGGTGGGCCGGGGGCGGTGGTGGATTCGGTGGAGGGGGCCGAGGACTCCCGGGAGGCGGCTGTACGGGATCTCCAGGGGTTGTCCCTCAAGCGGGAGGACACCGTGGTGGGGGTGTCCGCCTCTGGGCGTACGCCTTACGCGGTAGGGGGTGTGCAGTACGCGAGGGGTAGGGGGGCGTTGACCGTGGGGGTCGCCTGTAATCCCGGGAGTGCGCTCGGGGGTGCGGCGGAGTTCGGGATCGAGGTCGTCGTGGGGGGCGAGTTCGTCACCGGGTCGACCCGGCTGAAGGCGGGGACCGCCCAGAAACTCGTGCTCAACATGATCTCGACGATCACGATGATCCGGCTCGGGAAGACCTACGGGAACCTCATGGTCGACGTCCGCGCGTCCAACGAGAAGCTGCGGGCGCGGTCCCGGCGGATCGTCGCGCTGGCCACGGGTGCGGAGGAGGCCGCCGTCGAGGTCGCCCTCACCGCTACCGGGGGTGAGGTGAAGAACGCGGTGCTTGTGCTGCTGGGCGGGGTGGACGCGGTGACCGCGGGGCGGGTGCTGGAGGAGTGCGGGGGGCATCTGCGGAGGGCGCTCGATGCCGTCCGGGAGGCCCGTAGTACCCGTAGTACCGGGGAGAACCCGTAGTACCCGTAGTACCAGCCGCCCCCCGTAGTACCCGTAATACCGGCCCCTCCGTCACCCCGCCCCCTACTTCCTCCTCCCGACCGCCCCCTCCACCCCCCGCCCGAACTCCGCCAGCGCCTCCGCCGCCTCGGACTGGCGGGGGCTCCTCAGGTCGGCGAGGCCGTCGCGGGCCGCGCGGAAGATCTCGGGGGCGTCGGGGTGGCCGATGGCGGCGAGGACGTGGCCGAGGTCGAGGCGGGTCGGTTCGGCCCAGGCCGTCATACGCGCCGACTCGAACCCGGCGAGTGCCTGCCGCAGCGGCTCCTCGGCCTCGGACCAGCGTCCCAGCGCCGCGAGGGCGTTGCCGATCCCCTGCCGGGAGACCGCGTGGTACACGGCGATCACCTCCTGCGTACGCCCCGGAACGCCCGCCCGGCAGATCCGCTCGCCGCGGCGATGCGTCTCCAGGGCCTCCTCCGCCCGGCCGGTGTGGCGCAGCAGCGTGCCCAGGCCGTTGAGGACCGTCAGCTCGGCCAGCCTGGCCTGCGGGGATTCCTGCGCGGCGAGACACCGGGCCGCCTCGCGCAGCCGCCCGAACGCCTCGTCCACCCGGCCCAGACGGCGGAGCGCGCCCGCGCCGTAGCCGAGGGCCCAGCCCTCCTGGAGTCCGTCCGCGCAGTCACGGGCCGCGGCGAGCGCGGAGTCGGCGGCGATCAGGGCCGCCTTGGGGTCGTGGACGCACAGGTTGTAGGCCCAGGCGAGGTAGTTGAGGTGGACGGCCTCCTCCTGCCGGCTGCCCAGCCGGAGCGCGGAGTCGGCGGACCGCCGGAACACCTCCACCCACTGTTCCCAGTGCTGGTTGCGGTCGGAGAACCAGTGCATCGCCCTCGCCGCGTCCAGCACCTGCCGGTACCGGCCGTTCTCGTGGGCCCGGCGCAGCGCGGCCAGCCACTGCGCCCGCTCGGCCTCCAGCCAGACCCGCGCCTCCTCCTGGTCGGCGGGGGCCGCGTCCAGGTCGGGGTCGAGGGTGGGGGCCGGGACTCCGTACGCGGTAGGGGTATCGCCCGTACCTCGGAAGTCGTACGGGTACGAGGCACCGTCCGCACCCGGAACGCCTCCCGTGCCCGAGGCAGCTCCCGTAGCTCCCGAGTCGTACGGGTATGACGCTCCCCCGTCACCCGGAGCGCCCTCCCCTCCCGCGTCACCCTCCTCGTGCTCGACATCGAAGTACAACGCGGCAGCCGTGGCCCGCCGCAGCATCCACCGCTCCATGCGGTCGAGGGCGGCATCGCGGACGGCGGCCCCGTCCTCCGTGTCGACCTGTTCCGCCGCGTAGAGCCGGAGCAGGTCGTGGAAGCGGTAGCGCTCGGTGGTGGCGTCGGTCTGGAGGAGGCCGGCGTCGGTCAGTTCCTCGGCGCGGGCGACGGCGTCGTCGTAGGAAAGGCCGGACAGCAGTGCGCCGGTCTCGGGGCTGAAGTCGGCTCCGGCGGCCAGCGCGGCACGGCGGAGGAACTTCCGCGAGTCCGGCGGCAGTTGGCGGTACGACAGCGCGAAGGCGGCGCGGATGCGCAGGCTCCCGGCCTGGAGTCCGTCCAGTCGGCGGCCCTCGGCGGCGAGCCGGGCGACGAGCTTGCCCAGGCGTTCGTGCGGCCGGCTCAGCAGCCGCTGCCCGGCGATCCGGACGGCCAGCGGCAGGTGCCCGCACAGGTCGGCGAGGTCCCGCGCGGCCTGCGCCTCCGCCGCCACCCGTTCCGGTCCGATGATCCGGGTCAGCAGCTCCACGGCCTCCTCGCGGCGCAGCAGGGCGAGGTCGGTGCGGTGCACGGACTCCAGCCCCGCCAGGGTCTGGCGGCTGGTGACGAGGGCCAGGGACGGACCCGCCCCAGGTATCAGGGGGTTGACCTGAGCCTCGTCGACCGCGTTGTCGAGGAGCAGGAGGACCCGGCGCTCGGCGGCCAGGGACCGCCACAGGCCGGCGCGGTCGTCGGTGCTCGCCGGGATCGAGGCGTCGGCGACGCCCATCGCGCCCAGCAGCCGGGCCAGCGCGTCGCGGGGTGTCGTCGGCTCGGGGTCCATGCCGTGCAGGTCGAGGGCGAACCGTCCGTCCGGGAAGTGCGGGGCGAGGAGGTGGGCGGCGTGCACCGCGAACGCGGTCTTGCCGAGGCCGGGTTGTCCGGCGATCACACTGACGGCGGGCCGGCCGGGACCGGCGTCGCGCGCCAGCTCCAGCAGCCGGGCGAGGGCCGGGCCGCGCGCGGTGAAGTCCTGGATGTCACGCGGCAGCGCCAGGGCGGTGGGGGTGGCGGGCCAGAGGTCGGCGCGGGGACGCGGACGACCGTCCGCAGCGGCCTTCTCCAGCTCCGCCGCCGCGCTTTCGGTCAGCCCCAGCGCCTCGGACAGCGCCTGGACGGTACGGCGCTGTGGCCCTCGGGTACGACCCCGCTCCATATCCGCGAGCGCTCTGACGCTCACCCCCGCCGCGTGGGCCAGCGCCTCCTGGCTCAGTCCGGCGGCACTCCTCAGACTGCGCAACCGCTGCCCGAAATCGCAGGTGGCAGGCGCGTCGGCACACACCGTCAAGCTCCCCGTTCGCCCGACCCGTACGACCACGGGCTTACGGCAGAAGTATGACGGACGGTACTTCTGCCGGGGAAACCGCCTGGGACTCGGGCAACACGGGTGATCGACTGAAGACGGACGCGGGCACCCCCTAGGGGGCGTGGACCAGCGTCGTCGTCATACCCGTCATACCCGTAATACCCGTACGACCACCGGACAGAGGCCCCCACATGAACAGCAGCAGCGACCAGCGCACCGGGATGTCCAGACGGAACGTCCTCGCGGCCGGTGCGCTGACGGCCGCCGCCGTGGCGTACCAGACGGTCCGGTCCCCTGCGGCCTCGGCCGCCGCCAAGCCCGCCATCTTCTACGCCCCGCACCAGGACGACGACGCGATCGGTCTGGCCGGGTCGATCCTGGAGCACAAGGCGGCGGGCCGCCCCGTCTACCTCGTCCTCGTGAGCAACGGCCGCAACCCCGATCTCGCCGTGCGGATGAACTCCGACCCCTGCGAGCTGACCACCTGGTCCAGCCCGCACCCGTGCGCCGCGGGCGGCCGGCACAACCTGAACTGGCCGACCGACGGCACCAGCATGATCGTCGCCGCCCGGACCGCCGAGTTCATGGCGTCCGCGAAGGCGCTGGGCGTCGACAAGGTCATCAACTTCAAGGTCGTGGACGACGGTTTCGACACCGTGGCCGCCTACAACAGGCTCGTCGACCGCATCGAGGCGAAGGTCCGGGCGCTGGCCGAGCAGTACCCCGGCGCGTCGCACAAGTTCACCGCCGGGTGGCTGGAGGGCACCGAGACCCACAAGGCGGGCAGCGACGTCGCCTACCGGCTGATGAACGACGGCGTGATCACGGACGTCCGCTTCAACCACGTCTACGCCTACAAGCGTCCCGAGGGCCAGCGGGCGGACGGGGCGTCCTACGTGCTGAACATCCCGAGCGCCCACATGAAGACGAAGCGCAACGCGATGTACGCCTACAACACCTGGGATCCGAGCCGGAATCTGTACGCGCTCGGCTACCACAGCGTCCCCGAGCTGCTGGAGGCGGCGCACGCCGATCCCCGCGAGTTCGTGTACACGCTGCCGTCCAACTACCGCCCCGGCAAGGGCAATTGACACCCCCTGAACTTTTCACCGCTCACCACTCGACAAGGATGTCTCCGATGAACACCGCACGTCACCGCACCGCTCTCCTCACCGCCGCGGGCACGGCCCTCGTCCTGTCCCTCACCGCCTGCCAGAGCGGCACGGGCGCCCGGTCCGAGCCGAACGCGGCCGCGACCGTGGCCGCGACGGTCGCCGCCTCCCCGGTCGCCGACGCCCAGAAGTCGGACGGCGCCGGCGCGGCCGGCAGCGGGTCGTCCGGGTCGGTGTCCTCGCCGGCGAAGTCGGCGGGCGGGGCCGGGGTTTCCGGTTCCGCCGGTAAGCAGGCCTCCGCTTCCACCCCGGCCTGCACCTCGCGCGACCTGGCCGTCACCGCCGCGAAGCAGGACGGGCCGCCCTACACCCACATCGTCCTGACCGCGCGGAACACCTCGCGGCACTCCTGCCGGCTGCTGGGCTTCCCGCACATCCAGTTCCTGGAGAGCCACAAGCAGGACGTCCCGTCCGTCGCCAAGAGCAAGCCGGCCGGGCCGGTCGTGCTGACGGCGGGGGCGCCTGCCTATGCCGCGGTGAAGCTGTCCGACGGCGGTGTCGACGAGGACAACGAGCCCGTCTCCGCGTTCTCCGTCACTCTGGAGAACGACGACACCGTCATCACCGTCTCCGCGCCCGGCAGCGACGGGATCGCCGTCGACCCGGCGAAGGCGCTCACCGGGTACTGGACGCCGGAGCTGCGCAACGGGGCCGACGACTTCTGAGCGGTGCCGGTCACGGGGCTAGAGGTTGAGGTTGTTGTTCAAGGGCTCGATGTCGACCTTCACCGGGGTGCCCCATACCCGTAGTACCTCGTAGTCCGTGAACTCGTGGACCAAGCGGTAGGCCATGGCCGGGCGGGGGCCCCTGCGGAGGGCGGCGAGGAAGGCTTCGGCCTCTCGGCGGTCTCTGCGGGGGGTGCCGCACAGTTGCCACTCCTGGCCGTTCCAGAGTTCCGGGAGCCAGCGTTGCTGCGGTTGCGGACGGTCCTCTCTCACCCCGTATCTGCTGGGGGTCGAGGGGAGTTGGGGGGGTGGCATCGGGCCGCCGTTCAGCTCCGTCCTGCGGGCTGATCTGCGGCGGGTTTCGCACAGGAGGCAGAGGTCTGGGGCCGAGGTGTCCACCGGGCCCTGGGGGTGTTCCGCGCAGCGGGTGACCGGGGCCGCGCCGACCACGCTGTCGTCCAGCAGGTCCAGGGCTCGCTGGAGGTCCGCCTTCATCTCGTGCAGCTTGGTGTCGGGGGTGTCCGTGGTGAGGGCTTCGCCGTGTTCGCCTACTAGGCGGAGGGCTCGGCCCAGGGCTGTGAGCTGGGCGTGGTTCATGGTGTGGTTTCCGGCCGGGGGTGCGGTGGTTCCAGGGTAGGGGGTG
>DATCQX010000363.1:0-32160 GCA_036569285.1 Streptomyces sp. | reverse complement strand
CGTCGTCGTCCTGCGCATGTCCCGCATCTCCACCGTCGACGCCACCGGCGCGCTGATCCTCAAGGACGCCGTCGAGAAACTCCGGCGGCGCGGGATCACCGTCCTGGCCTCCGGAATCCGCCCCGAACAACGCCAGGTCCTCGAATCCGTGGGGGCGCTGGGGCTGCTGGGCGAATACGCCACGACACCCGAGGCGATCCGAGGAGCCCGGGGGCATCTGGAGCGGGCTGGTCTTCTGCCCGGTGAGGAGGCCCGTCGATGAGGACGCCGCGTATGACCGAGGTTTCCGGGGCGGAGGCGGTGTGGCTGCTGGAGGGGAGCAACCTGGGGCGGCTGGTGTATCCGCAGCGGGACCTCGTCGTCGTCCGGCCCGCTCGGCATGTCTGGGAGTGTGGCCAGTTGGTGGTGCGTACGCCGGTCGCCGTGGCGGCCGTTCCCGCGGCGGTGACGTACCACGTCGAGGAGATTCGTGCGGTGCAGGGGACCGGGTGGACGGTGGCTGTCAGCGGGCCCGTCGAGGTGTTGGACGACGTGGACGAGGCCGCCCACTATCGCAGGACCCTCAGCGGGTGGGCGCACGGACCGCACGACACGTTGCTGCGGCTGCAGCCCAAGACCGTGAGCGGGTTTCGGCTGGGGCGGGCGGAGGGGTGAGCGGTGCAGGTGGATTCGGGCAGCTTCCTCCGTGTGGATTCGGCGCAGTCGCTTTCCCGGGTGAGGATGGCCGTATGTTCTGGACGAGTGGGTGGACGGGATGGGCCGAGGGCCGGCGGTTGGGGGCTGGGCTGTGAGTACGCCGCTGTATCAGTTGAAGGCCGAGTTCTTCAAAACTCTTGGGCATCCGGCTCGGATCCGGGTTCTGGAGCTGCTCAGTGAGCGGGAGCACGCGGTTGCCGAGATGCTGCCGGAGGTCGGGATCGAACCGGCGCATCTGTCGCAGCAGCTCGCGGTGTTGCGGCGGGCGAATCTGGTCGTCACCCGTAAGGAGGGGTCGAACGTGTACTACTCGCTGACCACTCCGCAGGTGGCGGAGTTGTTGCGGGTGGCCCGCGCGATTCTGTCCGGCGTGCTGGCCGGGCAGGCCGAGCTGCTTGCCGACCTGCGGGCCACGCAGGGGGAGTCGCGACCGCCGTCCTGACGGCGATGATTGCTTTAGCTAACGTTGCTCGCGGGTTGGGCATGGCTTCTGAGCTGTGCATCCAGGGTCGAGTCACGTGCTGGAGTTGCTAAGTTTTGCAATTGTCTAGATGCTGCTTTAGTTGTCGCAAAAATGGACATAAGCTCACTAAGTCCCCTGGTGGGGAGGGGTTGAGGGCGTGGGTGGGGTGGTGTGGTGCGTGAACGGCCCGGCTTTCCCGTGTTCCGTCCGTAACTTTTTTGTTCGCTGATTTGAGCAAAGCGATTCGCGCGCGCGTACTGCTGGGTGTGTGGCTTCGCCGGATCATTCGACGGCGGGCTTGGGCGAGGCAGGAGGCATGGTGCGGGTATCTCGCAACGCGATGGGCACTCTGTTCGTGGGCGGCGCGCTGAGCATGACGCTCGCCGCCCTCGTGTACCCGTCGTTACTGGGCGTCAAGACGGTGTCGAACGCCGCGTCCAGGGTCATCGCGGACACCCAGTGGGGGCCGCTGACCGAGGGCGACCGGGACTTCGTGGTCAAGGTGCGGGCGGCCGGGCTGTGGGCGTACCCAGTGGGGCAGATGGGGCTGACGAAGGGGACGAACAAGGGGGTCGTCGCCGCGAGCAGGCATCTGATCGACGGACATGCCGCCCTCGACCTCACCTGCCGCAAGATCGCCCCGTTGCTGAACATCACGCTGCCGAACCAGTCGAGCCCCCAACAGGCGCGCTTCGTCAGTCAGTTGACCTCCGACACCAAGGGGGACCAGTTCGACCGGGACTTCGCGACGATCCTGCGCCAGACGGACGGCGCGTTCTTCGGCACGGCCGCGGCGATCCGCACCACCACCAAGAACGCGCTCGTGCGGGCGCTGGCCGACCAGGCCGACCACGTCCTCCTGGACCACATCGGGACGCTGGAGAAGACCGGCCTCGTCGACGTGGACCAGGCTCTCGGCCCCCAGCCCGCCTCCCCGGACCTCCCCGCCTCCGACCTGACCCCGCCCCCCGGCATCCCGGGCCAGCAGGCGCCCGTCCTCACTCCGCCCCCGAATCCGACGTCCAGTCCGGTCGACATCGAGAAGATCGTGGTCACCGACGACGGGGTGACGGCTCAGCCGGGAGGCGGGGGGAAGTAGGCGGGCCCCTCCAGGGGGGCGTGAGCCGCCGCTGTGCCGCCCGCCCCCTCAGTGACCCTCGTGGATGCGCCGCAAGAACGTGCGAGTGCGTTCATGCGCAGGGTCCGTCATCAACTGCTCAGGCGGACCCTCCTCCAGGATCGTCCCCTGGTCGAACATGATCAGGCGGTCGGCGGCGGAGCGGGCGAAGCCCATTTCGTGGGTGACGACGATCATGGTCATGCCGTCGTCGACGAGTTCTTTCATGACGGAGATGACTTCGCCGACCATCTCGGGGTCGAGGGCGCTGGTGGGCTCGTCGAAGAGCATCAGCTCGGGTTTCATGGCGAGGGCGCGGGCGATGGCGACGCGTTGTTGCTGTCCGCCGGAGAGGGCCGCCGGCCGGGAGGACGCCTTGTGTTCCAGGCCGACGCGGGCGAGGAGTGCCCGGGCCTGTTCCCTGGCCTCGGCCTTCGGTACGCCGAGGACCTTCGTCGGGGCGACGGCCACGTTGTCGAGCGCGCTCAGGTGGGGGAAGAGGTTGAAGCGCTGAAAGACGAAGCCGATGTTGCGCCGACGCTCGGCGACCACCTTCGGCCGCTCCTCCGCCGGCCGCCGCTCCGCCGACCGCTCCGCCCGGTATCCCACCGACCGTCCGTGCACGAGGATCTCGCCCCCGTCGATGCGCTCCAGATGGTTGACGCAGCGCAGGAACGTGGTCTTGCCGGACCCGGACGGCCCCACCATGACGACGACCTCGCGGGCGCGGACGTCCATGGAGATCCCGTTCAGCACGCGGACCGCGCCGAAGTGCTTGACCACCCCGCGGGCGGACATCACCGCCGACGGATCCGCTGGGAGGCCCACCGCCGAACCGCCGTGGTGAGTGATGGACTCCATGTCAGTGCGTCTCCTTGCCCACGAGTGTGGCGTCCGCGTGGACGGCTGGGCGGCGCAGCCCGCCGCCGGTGAGCCGTTCCCGCAGCGAGGGGGTCTCGACGACCGGCCCGGGCCCCGCGAGCTTGCGCTCGATGAACCGCTGGACGAACGACCACACCGTCGTCAGCGCGAGGTAGTAGCAGGCGACGACGAGGAAGATCTCGAAGGTCTTGAACGTCGCCGAGTTGATGGACTGCGCGGTGAGGAACATCTCCTGGAGGCCGATGACCGACAGCACGGACGTCGACTTCATCATCAGGTTGAACTCGTTGCCCAGCGGCGGAACGATGATGCGCAGCGCCTGGGGCAGCAGCACGACCCGCATGGTCGTCGCCGGGGTCATGCCGAGTGCCTGCGCCGCCTCCGCCTGGCCGGGATCGATCGCGTCGAGGGCCGCGCGGAAGATCTCCGCCATGTACGCGGCCTCGTTGAGGGCGAGCGTGAGGACGGCCGCCTGCACGACCCCGAGGATCACGAACCCGCCGAGCTGGAGGTCGTCGAAGCGGTAGACGCCGGCCGCGGCGAGCCCGTTGTAGACGAGGACGAGCTGGACGAGCAGCGGTGTTCCCCGGACCAGCCAGACGTACGTCCCGGAGCCCCAGCGCACCGGGGCGAAGCGGCTGCGCTGGGCCAGCGCGAGGGCGAACCCCAGGATCACGCCGAGGAGTTGGGCCAGGACGGAGATGTAGACGGTGCGCCAGAGACCTTCGAGGAACACGCCGGACGGCGAGGTCAGGTAGTGCCAGAAGAACGACCAGTCGAAGCCGGCCGGCGGCCCCGCGTCGGCGAGCACGGTGGGGTGGGTCACGTGGGTTTCTCTCTGCGTGCCTGCTGCGACGTCAGTCGGCGATGCTGTCGCCGGTCAGGTTCCACTTCTTGAGGATCGTGTCGTACGTGCCGTTCTTGCGGACGGCGGCCAGCGCTTTGACGAGCCCATCATGCAGGGCCGTGTCGTCCTTGCGGGTCGCGGCCCCCACCTTGATGCGGCCGAACGGCTCACCGACCAGGGTGAAGGTACCGGGCTGCTGCTTCTGCACGTAGGCGGCGGTCTCCAGCGTCGTGCCGTAGGCGTCGACGAGCCCCAGCCGCAGTTGCTGAAGGGCATCGCTGTCCTTGGTGAACAGCCGGGCGTCGACCTTCTTCTTCCCGGCGGCCTCGCACTTCTTGGACTGGTCGGCGAGGTACTCGGCGGCGGTCGTGCCCGTCTGCCCGGCCGCCTTCTTCCCGCACAGGTCGTCCGAGCTCTTGACCTTTCCGGCGTTCCCGGCGGCCACGACGAGGGTGTTGGAGGCGTACATGTAGGGGACGAAGTCGACGACCTTCTCCCGCTCGGGCTTGATGTAGAGCTGGCTGACGATCACGTCGCACTGTTTGGCCTGGAGCGCCGGGATGATTCCGCTGAAGCTGGTGTTGGCCCAGTTCGACTTGACCCCGAACTGGGCGGCCAGCGCGTCGCCGAACTCGATCTCGGCGCCCACCGGCTTCTGCGCGGCGTCGTAGTAGCTCAGCGGCGGCGCGCTGATGTCGGCGCAGTAGGTGATCTGACCGTCTTTCACGAGCGCGCCCGCGGGCAGCTTCACCGCCGCGGGCTGCGCGGCGGCGCTGGTGCCGCCCTGGTCCGAGGTGCATCCGGCGAGGCCCAGGACGGCCACGGCGGCGGTCCCGGCCAGCACGGACCTCGATCGGCGGGAGTAGGCGAGCGACCAGGCCATTTCCGAACCCCTTTGTGGAATCGCGCTATTGCAGGGCGATATAAGTCAATGTCATAGTCGACAGCGTTGACTATGTCAGGGAAGCTAGGCCTGCCGCTCTTGGACTGTCAAGGGAGTTCCGTGTAACGCGGCGGTTAAAGAGGCCTCTTCGCCGAGGGCCCCGGTGTAGTCGGGAAAGGGAACCAATGTCCGCATTCACCGAACGTCAGCCTGCCGCGAACGGCGAGCACTGGGCCGTCGCGACCCCGCACGCCACCGCCGGCGAGGCCGCCGCCGCCGTGCTCCGCGAGGGCGGGAACGCGGTCGACGCGGCGCTCGCCGCCGCCGCCATGCTGACGGTGGTCTACCCCAACCAGTGCTCCGTCGGCGGCGATCTGCTGGCCCTCGTGGGCACTCCCGGCGGCGACGTCCGCTGCGTCAACGCCAGTGGCCGCTCCCCCCGCGCGCTCGACGTGGAGGCGCTGACGGCCGCGCACGACCTGATGCCCGTGCTCGGCGCCCTGCCGGTCACGGTCCCCGGCGCGGTCGCCGGCTGGGCCGCCCTCGCCGACATGTGGGGCAGCCGCCCGCTCGCCTCCGCGCTCGCGTCCGCCGAGGCCGCCGCCCGCGAAGGGGTGCCCGTGGCCCCCGGACTCGCCCAGGACCTCGCCCGCGAGAGCGCCCACCTGGCGCGCGACCCCGGCATGCGGGGCGTGTTCTTCGCCGACGGCGACGTCCTCACGGCCGGACAGACCCTGCGCCAGCCCCACCTCGCCCGCTCCCTGGCCCGGCTCGGCGCCGAAGGACCCGCCGCGATGTACGGCGGCGAGGTGGGCGCGAGCCTGGTCAAGCTGCTCGCCTCGCGGGGCTCCGCGATGACGGACGAGGACTTCGCCGCGCACACCGTGGACGTCTCACCGGCGCTCTCCGCACAGTACGACGGCGTCGAGTACCTGTCGGCCGGCGCCAACTCGCAAGGCCTGTACTTCCTCCAGGGCCTCAAGGCGCTGGACGCCGCCCGCGCCGTCCGGGGCCCGCTCGACCCCCTCGGCCGCGACGCCGGTCTGGTCGCCTCGGTGCTCGCCTGGGCCGCCGGGGACCGCGACCGCCACTGCGCCGACCCGCAGTGGAGCGAGGCCCCCGTCGAGCACCTGCTGTCCGACGCGTACACGCGGCAGATCGCCGAACACGCCCTCGCGGGCACCGCCGTCGACCTGCTCGCGCAGCGCAAGGCGAGCGGCGACACCGTCGCCGTGGTGGTGGCGGACGCCGACGGCACCTGGGTCTCCCTGATCCAGAGCGTCTTCCACGGCTTCGGCGCCGCCCTGCTCGACCCCGCCACCGGGATCGTCCTGCACAACCGGGGCGCGTCCTTCTCCCTCGACCCCGCCTCGCCCAACAGGCTGGCCGGCGGGAAACGGCCCCTGCACACGCTCATGCCGGTCCTCGTCCGCGAGGAGGGCCAACTCGTGGGCGCGCACGGCGCGATGGGGGGCCGCGCACAGCCCCAGGTGCACACCCACATGGCCCTGCACCTCGCCGCCGGTTCCACCCCCGAACACACCGTGTCGGTGCCACGCTGGGTCCTCGGAGCCATGGAGGCCGGGGTGACGACCGGCGCGGGCGTCGTCAGCACCGAGCGGGACGTCCCCGCAGCCGCCGTCCAGGCGATCGAGAGGGCGGGCTTCACGGCCCAGTCGATCGGCGCGAACGACGACGGCGTGGGCCACGGCCAGCTGGTCCGGCGGACCTTCGCGGACGGCCGTCCACGGCTGGAGGCGGCCACCGATCCGCGCGCGGACGGTTCGGCGATCGCGGGCTGACACGCCGTCGGATGGGCGATCATGGGAGTGATCGACGTGGAGAAGAGGACATGAGCGACAGAAGCGCCGCAGCGGCCAGGAAGGCGGGCCGCAGCAGGCTGCCGCGAGGCACCCTGAGCCAGAAGGTGATCATCCAGGCGGCGTTCCGCGTCGCGGACTCCACGGGTATGGAGAAGCTGACGTTCCAGACCCTCGGCCGTGAGCTGGCCGCCCATCCGACGGCTATCTACCGGCACTTCCGCAACAAGGACGAACTGCTCCTCGCCCTCATCGACGCCTTACACGAGGAGGCCCTGGCGGACATCCCGCCGCCCACGGAGGACTGGGCCCACGACCTCATGCAGATCGCGGTCCACACGCACGCGGCGTTCATGCGCCATCCCCAGGTGGGAGTCATGGCCGCCGCCCGCACCTCCCGGCGGGAGAACGAGTTCCGGTCCGTGGAGCGCAAGCTCGACTGCATGCGCCGGGCCGGTCTCGACGGCGCCGAAGCCGCCCTCTACTACCGGGTCTTCGCCGATCTGGTGCTGTCCTACAGCGCCATGGACGCGAGCCTCGCCGTGCTCTCCCCGGAACTGCGCGACGGCGACCTGCGCTCCTGGGACACGGACTACCGCACCCTGCCGGCCGACAAGTACCCCAACATCGCCCGGATCTCCCCCCAGTTCGTCGCCCTGGACGACCCGAACAACTTCGTGACGGCGGTCCAGGCGGTCATCGACACGATCCGCGCGAAGGCGGAGCGCGCCTGAGCCCGCGCGGGCCCGGTCGTCCACCGGATCCGCGCGGGACTCCTCGGTGCCCGTCAGCGCTGCAGCGTCAGCAGGCCCGGACGGTAGGGCAGCAGACCGTAGTCGCCGCCCGAGTTGGGGCTGCGCCCCTGGTAGAGCAGTTGCAGGTTGCAGGGATCGACGGTCATCGTCTGGTCGGCGCTGGTGCGCAGCAGCTCGCCGTGACTGATGTCGTTGGTCCAGGTCGCCCCGCTGTTGGCCTTGCCCGCGAAGGGGTTGCTCTCGGTCGCGGCCTGCGGGGTCCACGAGCCGTTCAGGCTGGTGGCCGTGAACGAGCGGAAGAAGCGCTGCTCACTGGCGCCCCGCGCCTCGACGATCATGAGGTAGCGGTTCTGGTCCTTCAGCTTGTAGACCTGCGGGGCCTCGAAGAGGTTCTTCACCGTGTCGCTCATGACCGTCGTGTACGACGAGCCGAAGTTGCCCGGGAAGTTCCCGATCGGCATGCTCGCCCGGTAGATCTTGCCGTTGTCACCGGCGAAGAACAGGTACATGTTCTGGCTGTCACCGATGAGCGTCTGGTCGATGGGGCCCGTTCCGGAGCCGGAGATGCTCCCGGTGAACAGCGCCTGCGGAGCCGACCAGCCGTTCGGGTTGGTGGGGTTGGTCGACGTCCGGTAGGAGAATGCGGTCCCGCCCCACTGGTAGGTGAGCACCCAGATGTTCTTCGGCGCGAAGTAGAACAGCGAGGGCGCGACGGTGGCGTTGGACATCGCGTTCTGGCCGGCCGAAGCCATGTCCGACCAGTTGGTGAACAGGTTGAAGTTCATCGAACCCCAGCTGTTGCCGAAGTCGTGCGTCGTCGCGTAGACGAGCTGCTTGCCGTTGTACGGGGCGACCGTGAAGTCCTTGAGCGAGACCCAGCCCGACCTGGGCTGCGCCAGGGCGCCCGTCGACGTCCAGCGGTAGGAGGACGGCAGGTCGCACGCGGCGGCGCCGCGCGTGTCGGGGGCTCTGGTCGCCGCGTCGGCGATCTGGGTGCCGAGGACGGCGGACGTCACGAGCAGTAAGGGTGCCAGGACGGCGGACAGCCGCCTGGAGCGGAGCGGGGACGGGTGGCGAAACCGCATCAGTGGGCCTCCTTGGGTGTGGGGGAGGTGGCGCGGGTGCAACGCGGAACGGCCGTGCCGGAACGGGGAGTGATCGAAACATTCGAAGACTTTCCCGAACCTTGACGCCACAAGCTAGGAATGCGGAACCGTTCGGTCAAGGTCTCGCGCTGACCTGTCCTCAAAAAATTCTCCGCCGCGGGCGCGCCGGACCTGCGCTCAGGGCGGTCCTCACCTGCTCTCCCTGGTGGTGACCCAGGTTTCGGGCAGGTTACCGAATTCGAAAGTTTCGAAGGGTGAACTGAAACTTTCTTTGTCGTGAGTGTTGACGGCTCGCCGTCAAGCCTTCAATCATCCTTCACTGAGTGCACCCCGTGCCGCACAGCAGAGCCGCGTACCGAAGCCCCACCCCCACCCCGTTTCCGGTGAGGTCCGCACCTGCGCATCGTGACGTCGTGTGACGGACCCCGGACGAGCCGCTTGGAGGCACCCGCATGGGCCCGAACGCCCGCCCCGACCCCGTGATCCGCCGCAAGATCCGTGGCCCGATGCTGGCGCTGCTCGTCGGCGTCCTCGGCGTGGCCCCCGCGCTGGCCGCGACGCCCGCGCAGGCCGCCGAGTCCACGCTCGGCGCCGCGGCGAAGCAGAGCGGACGCTACTTCGGCACCGCCATCGCCTCGGGCCGCCTCGGCGACTCCGCGTACACCTCGATCGCGAGCCGCGAGTTCAACATGGTGACGCCCGAGAACGAGATGAAGATCGACGCCACCGAACCCCAGCGCGGCCGGTTCGACTTCTCCGCCGGCGACCGCGTCTACAACTGGGCCGTGCAGAACGGCAAACAGGTCCGCGGCCACACCCTGGCCTGGCACTCCCAGCAGCCCGGCTGGATGCAGAGCCTCAGCGGCAGCACCCTGCGCCAGGCGATGATCGACCACATTAACGGCGTCATGGCCCACTACAAGGGCAAGATCGCCCAGTGGGACGTTGTCAACGAGGCGTACGCCGACGGCAATTCAGGAGGCCGCCGCGACTCCAACCTCCAGCGCACCGGCAACGACTGGATCGAGGTCGCCTTCCGCACCGCGCGCGCCGCCGACCCCGCCGCCAAGCTCTGCTACAACGACTACAACACGGACAACTGGACCTGGGCCAAGACCCAGGGCGTCTACAACATGGTCAAGGACTTCAAGCAGCGCGGCGTGCCGATCGACTGCGTCGGGTTCCAGGCCCACTTCAACAACGACAGCCCGTACAACAGCAACTTCCGCACCACCCTCCAGAGCTTCGCCGCCCTCGGCGTCGACGTCGCCGTCACCGAACTCGACATCCAGGGCGCCTCCGCCACCACCTACGCCAACGTGACCAACGACTGCCTGGCCGTCCCGCGCTGCCTCGGCATCACCGTCTGGGGCGTGCGCGACACCGACTCGTGGCGCGCGGAGCAGACACCGCTGCTGTTCACCGGCAGCGGCGCCAAGAAACCCGCCTACACCTCCGTCCTGAACGCCCTCAACGGCGGCACCACCACACCGCCCCCCACGGACGGCAAGGCGATCAAGAACGTCACGTCCGGCCGCTGCGTGGACGTACCCGGCAGCAGCACCGCCGACGCCACCCAGGTCCAGCTGTGGGACTGCCACGGCGGCACCAATCAGCAGTGGACCTCCACCAGCGCCGGTGAACTCCAGGTCTACGGCAACAAGTGCCTCGACGCGGGCGGCACCGGCGTCGGCACGAGGATCCAGATCTACGGCTGCCACGGCGGCACCAACCAGCAGTGGCGCGTCAACTCCGACGGCACCATCACCGGCGTCCAGTCCGGCCTCTGCCTCGACGCCGTGTCGGGCGGCACCGCCAACGGCACCCAGATCCAGCTCAACTCCTGCTCCAGCAGCCAGCGCTGGAGCCGGTCATGACGGTGACGGCACACGACCGGGCCGTCCCGTCACGGCGACCTTGGCGGACCAGGATCGCCGCCCTCGCGACGGCGGCCCTCACAGCCGGCCTCCTCACCGCGGCGACCGTCGACACGAACGCCCAGGCGATGGACGTACAGGGGGCTTCCATCGCCGCCGGATGCGGCAGCGCACCCGGCCTCACGAGCGGCACCTACACCATCCAGAGCAGCGGCAAGAACCGCAGCTTCATCCTCCGGGTGCCCTCGAACTACGACAACAACCGGCGCTACCGGCTGATCTTCGCCTTCCACTGGAGGGACGGCACCGCGAACGACGTCGCCTCCGGTGGGTCGAGCGGCAGCAGTTGGGCGTACTACGGCCAGCAGGCACTGTCGAACAACTCCGCGATCCTCGTCGCACCGCAGGGCCTGGGCAACGGCTGGGCCAACACGAACGGTGAGGACAGCACCTTCGTCGACGACATGATCCGGCGCATCGAGGGCGGCCTGTGCGTCAACCCGGCCCAGCGCTTCGCCACCGGGTGGAGCTGGGGCGGCGGCATGAGCTACTCCCTTGCCTGCGGGCGGGCGAACGCCTTCCGGGCCGTCGCGGTCATCTCCGGCGCCGAGATCAGCGGCTGCTCCGGCGGCACCCAGCCCGTCGCCTACTTCGGGCTCCACGGCGTCAGCGACTCCGTCCTCAACATCGCGCAGGGCCGCACCCTGCGCGACCGGTTCGTCCGCAACAACGGCTGCACCGCCCAGAGCCCGCGCGAACCCACACGGGGCAGCCGCACCCACATCACCACCACCTACTCCGGCTGCCGTGCCGGATACCCGGTCCAGTGGGCCGCGTTCGACGGGGACCACTACCCCGATCCCGTGGACGGCTCCTCGGGCCGCAGCGGCGTCAACACCTGGACCAAGGCAGAGATCTGGAGGTTCTTCGCACAGTTCTAGACACCTTCCCGCACGGGGTGGAGCCCGGACCGTACCGGCTCCACCCCGTGACGGGCGCTACGGCCTGGGCAGCGTGCAGCCGGGAGCGTTCAGGTCCAGCTGACTGCCCGTCGTGAAGCAGGCGGGTATCAGATAGGTCTGCTGGCCGTAGCCGATGCCCTTGCGGACGGTGACGGCGCCCTGCTCGTCGACCTCACAGGGGTTGTCCCGGGTGCAGGAAGCGCCGCTCTCGTTCGCGGTGTTGTGGACGGCGACGACCTCACCGGTGGCGCTGTCGAGGATCGGCGAGCCGGAGGTGCCGCTGACGGTCTGGCAGGCGGAGGTGTAGCGGACCGCGTCCTTCCACGTCCACTCCCCTTCCTTCAGGCGGTACGCGAATCCGTCGATGCCGCACTCGACGAGCTTCTTCCAGGGACCCGACGCCAGGGTGACGGCGGTCCCGGCGGCCGGACGCGTGTCCCGCACGGTCAGCGCGGACACCCCGTAAGTGTTCTTGATCGCCGCGTAGGTGGTGTTGAGCTGATAGACCGCGATATCCGTGTCGGTCATCGTCGCGTACGCGAGTTTCTCGGCCTTCAGCGTCGCTATCTGCGCGCCCGCCGAATCGAGCAGGCCGAACACGCGGCTGTTCGTCAGGTTGGTGACGACCACTCCGGGCGCGAACAGGCTGCTGCAATGGCCGTTGGAGAGCACCAGCGCGGGGTCGCTGTCCGCGGAGTGCGGGAAGCGGACGAGCGAGCCGGAGCAGTTGCTCAGCGCAACCGTCCCGGCGAGGCTGACGGCGCCGGGCGCCGCACCCGCGGGCGCCGTGCCCGCCCCGGCGGCGGCCAGGGCGAAGAGCACGGCGACGAGAGGCTTTCTCACGTAAAGGTCTCCTTATTTCACGGAATTCCCGAACTGGCTGACGTCGAAGTCGACAGGCGCCAGGCATGGAGGATGACATGCCCGAAACGCATTGCGGGAACTCCCTGAAATGTGGTTCCGGAATTACGCCGGATAAATTCGCTGATGCCCATTACGTGAGGGCGGTGCGGGTGCTACCAGGTCACCGGCAAGGTCTCCGGGCCGCGCACCAGCTTCGTCGGGGAGTAGACGATCTCCTCCTGGGGGATCGCGCAGTCCAGGGCCGGGAAGCGGGTCAGGAGGGTGCCGAGGGCCACCTGGAGCTCCATGCGGGCCAGTTGGGCGCCGACGCAGTGGTGCGGGCCGTAGCCGAAGATGAGGTGCGGGTTGTGCTCGCGGTGGAAGTCCAGCTCGTCCGGCCGGTCGAAGACCTCCGGGTCACGGTTGGCGGCGTGCAGCTCCGCGAGGATCGCCTCACCGGCACGGACCGTGCCGCCGCTCAGCTCGACGTCCTCCAGGGCGATCCGCACGAACCCGCCGTGCAGACCGAGCGGCATCATCCGCAGCAACTCCTCCACGGCGGCGGGCACGAGCGCCGGGTCGGCGCGCAACGCGGCCAGGTGCTCGGGGTAGCGCGGCAGGACGGCGACGAAATTGGCGATCTGATTGGCGGTCGTCTCGAAACCGCCCAGCAGCAGCGCCATCCCGAAGTCGACCAACTCCGGCTCCGTGAGCCGGTCGTCGTTGTCGCGGGCCTGCACCAGAGTGCCGAGCACGTCCTCCGTCGGATTCCGGCGGCGCTCGGCGACCAGCTCGGTGATGTACCCGTGCAGGCCCATGAACGCGGCCCCGATCTCCTCGCCCGACGCGGTCCCGAAGATGGTCTCCGACCACAGCCGGAACGACGAGTGGTCGGGCGCGGGCACGCCGAGGATCTCGCAGATGACCGCGATGGGCAGCGGCCGGGCGAGACCCTGCACCAGGTCGGCGGGCTTGCCCTGCTCCTCCATCGCGTCCAGCAGCCCGTTCGTGATCTCCGTGACCCGGGGCCGCAGCCGCTCGATGTGCCGGGCGGTGAACGCCTTCGCGACCAGCTTGCGCAGCCGGGTGTGCAGCGGCGGGTCCATGCTGAGGATCGAGGTGTCCTGGCTGACCACGGGCGTCAGCCGGGGAACGTCCGCGCCGACGGTCGCCGCCCGGCTGAACCGGGGGTCGGACAGCACCGTGCGGACGTCCTCGTAACGCGTCACGACCCAGGCGTCACCGCCGTAGGCCATCCGGACGCGGGCCAGCGGCTCGTCGCGCTGGAGCTGCGCGTACAGCGGAGGGAAGGTCAGCCCGTCGGGCTCGCCGAACGGCATGGTGTAGGTCGTGCTGGTGGTGTCCATGGCGTGCTCTTTCTCAGATGCTTACAGGGATTCAGAAAGTGACGGGGAGGCCGCGGACGCCGCGGATCAGCAGCCCCGGAACCCAGTCGAGGTCCTCCGGGTCGGCGTCCAGCGCCAGGTCGGGCGCGCGGTCCAGCAGGGAGCGCAGGGCGATCCTCGCCTCAAGTCGGGCCAGCGGCGCCCCCAGGCAGTGGTGGACGCCGTGGCCCAGGGCCAGGTGGCCCGGCTGGGCGCGCTGGATGTCGAAGCGGTTCGGGTCCAGGAACTGCTTCTCGTCCCGGTTGGCCGACAGCAGGGAGATCTTCACCAGGTCCCCGGCCGCAATGGTGACCGAGCCCACCTCGACCGGCGCGACGGCGACCCGGAACGTGCTGGTCTCCAGGGGCGCCTCGTACCGCATCGCCTCCTCGATCGCGCCGTCGAGCAGGGAGTGGTCCGACCGCAGCAGCTTCAGCTGGTCGGGGTGGGTCAGCAGGGACCGCACGGCGCTGGTGATGAGCTGGGCCGTGGTCTCGAAACCGCCGATGATCAGCAGGAACACCAGCGAGGCGAGCTCCTCGGCGGTGAGCCGGTCCCCGTCGGGCGCCGACGAGGCGAGCAGGGCGCTCACCAGGTCGCCGCCCGGGGTGCGGCCCTTCTCCTCGATCAGCCCGACGATGTACGTCCCGAGTTCGGTGAAGGCCTCGACCATATCGGCCTCGTCGGCCGGGGCCGTCACCCGCATCGTCCACGCGCGGAACGCCTCACGGTCGGCGACCGGCGCCCCGAGCAGGTCACCGATCACGGTGGCCGGCAGCGGCAGCGCGAACGCCTGCAGCAGGTCGGCCCGCCCGCCCACCAGCATCGCGTCCAGCAACTCGTCCGTGATCCGCTGGATGCCCGCGCGCATCTCCTGGGCCCGGCGCGGCGTGAACTCCCGCTGCACCAGGGAACGCAGCCGGGTGTGCTCCGGCTGGTCCGTGTTCAGCATGTTGCGCGCGGTCCGGTCGTCGACGTCCGGCAGGCCGCCCTTGCGCGGGTCCTTGCTCAGACGCGGGTCGTTGAGCAGGGCCCGCGCCTCCTTGTAGCGGACGATCAGCCACTGCTCACCGAGTTCCGCGGTGCGGATCCGGTGCACCGGGCCCTGCCGCCGCAGCTCGGCGTAGACGGGATAGGGGTCGACGACGAAACTCCGGCCGTAGCTGTCGAGGTCCAGCACAGTGTCACTCATCGGGCATCCGTCTCTTTCTGATCCTGTGGGGGGTTTGTGGGGGGGTTTGTGCGTGAGGGAGAGAAAGTCAGTGACGGTCCGGCGAGAGGCCCGCGGCACGGGCCTCCTCCTCCGTCAGCGGGGGAGCGGTCAGGGGCGGCAGCGCGGTGGCGCCGTCCGGCACCGCCCGGACGCCGGGTGCCTGGAGCCGGTCCGAGGCCGCGGACAGGGTGCTGACCTCCAGGGCCGCCGCGCTCACCACCGGGTCGACGACGCTGAGGGCGCCGAGGCGGTCGGCGGCGAGCTGGTGCTCGGGGGCGTGCCGGCCCAGCCGGGGATCCTGGGTGTCGGCGCGGCACTGCGGGTAGCGGATGTCCTGGGACGTGGCCAGCGACCACGGCGTGTCGACGACCGCGCCCAGGGCACGCTGCACCGACTGGGCCAGCCCCGGCTTCAGGCCGTGCTCCCCGAGCGCCCGCTCCAGCTCCCGGGCGGCCAGCGCGGCGGAGCTGATGCCGTGGCCGTACACCGGGTTGAACGCGGCCAGCGCGTCACCCGTCACCACCAGGCCCTCCGGCCAGCGGGGAAGCCGGTCGTAGAACAGCCGCCGGTTGGCGGTGCTGCGCGAGGAGTGCACCGGGCCCAGCGGTTCGAGACCCGCCACGAGATCGGCGATCAGCGGATGCCGCAGGGTACGCAGGAAGTCGTCGAACCCCGCCTCGGTGGTGGGCGGTTCGGCACCCCGCGTGCCCGAGACGGTCACCATCCAGCGGCCGTCCTCGACGGGCAGCAGCATGCCGTTGCGGCCCGGCACCCCCGCCCGGTGATCGGCGTACAGGGTGACCAGCGGGAAACTCCGCGCCCCCTCGGGCGCCCGGTAGACGCGGGTGGCGTACGCCATGCCGGGGTCGACGACGTCCTCACGCACCGGCGGCAGGCCCAGACCGGCCAGCCAGCGCTTCATGGGGGAGCCGCGACCGGTGGCGTCGACCACCAGATCCGCCTCGATCACGGCCGCCCCCGCGCCCCGCTGCCGGGGCCTGACACTCACGCCGGTGACCCGGTCCGCGTCACCGGTCAGGCCCACCAGATCGGTGTCCTCCAGCAGCACGATCCGCGGCTCGCGCAGCGCGGCCTCCCGGATCAGCCAGTCCAGCAGCGGCCGGCTCGCGGCGATCACCGACTGGGTGGCGGGGAACCGGTGCTGCCAGCCGTACGCCGTCAGCGACACCATCTGCTCGGGCAGCGAGATCCGGTGCGCGCCGGCCGCCAGGAGCCGCCCGACGGTACCCGGCAGCAACGACTCGATCACCTGCCCGCCGCCGGACCACAGGACGTGCGCGTGCCGGGCCTGGGGCACGCCCCGGCGCTGCTCGGGCCCAGGCGGCAGCCGGTCCCGGTCCACCACCGTCACCCGCCCCACATGACGGGCGAGCGCGGTGGCGGCGAGCAGTCCGGCGGTACCCGCGCCGAGGACGACGGCGTGCGGGGCGGCCTCGGCCGCGAAGAGGTCGGACACGGGGGCTCTCATTTCTCCGGTGCGTCGGTGGACAGGGGGCCGGGCCAGGTGGGCGGGGCGTCGAGCAGCGCGAACAGCTCGTCGTCGGAGGCCGATGCGAAGTCGGGGCGCACCACCGG
Organism: Streptomyces sp.; assembly: GCA_036569285.1. Taxonomy (GTDB): domain Bacteria; phylum Actinomycetota; class Actinomycetes; order Streptomycetales; family Streptomycetaceae; genus Streptomyces. The sequence goes on along the minus strand of DATCQX010000363.1, from coordinate 15,715 downwards.
CTCCCGCTCGGACACGGCCCCCTCCGGCAGCGCCGTCCGCAGCCGGTGGGCCACCTCGTACCGCGTCGCCTCGTCCAGGTCGGCCGCCGCGAGGAGCGCGGTGAGGCGCTCCACCTCGGCGAGGACGTCGGCCGCCGTGGGCGCGGGGCCCGCCAGCAGGTCGTCCGCGAGGTGCCGGGCCACGGCCAGCGGTGTCGGACGGTCGAACAGGAGAGTCGGCGGCAGCCGCAGGCCGGTGAGCGCGCTCACCCGGTTGCGGATCTCCACGGCCGTCAGGGAGTCGAGGCCGAGATCCCTGAAGGCCCGCTCCGGCTCGACGTCCCGCGCCGACCCGTAACCGAGGACGGCCGCGACCTGGGCGCGCACCAGATCCAGCACGGCGTCGGGCCGGGCACCCGGGGACAGGGCCTCCAGCCGGGCCCGCAGCGCGCCGGGACCACCGTCCTTGCTCTGCGCCTCCCGCTTCGGGGGCGGCAGCAGCTCCCGCAGCAGCGGCGACGGCTCCTGCGAGCCGTTTGCGCGTGCCGCGCCGTTGAGGCGCAGCGGCACCAGCACCGGTTCACCGGCCGCGAGCGCCGCGTCGAACAGGGCCAGTCCGTCCGCCGACGACAGCGGGGCGAGACCGAGTCCGGCCATCCGGCGCAGGTCCACGGCGGACAGCGTCCCGGTCAGCGCGCTCGCCTCCTCCCACAGCCCCCACGCCAGCGACAGCGACGGCAGCCCCGCCGCGTGTCTGCGGGCGGCCAGCGCGTCCAGCGCCGCGTTGGCGGCGGCGTACCCGCCCTGCCCGGCCGAGCCGAGCACCCCCGCCGCCGACGAGAACAGCACCAGCGGAACCGGGGCGCCCCCCTCGGTCAGCTCGTGCAGGTGCACGGCGCCCTCGAACTTCGCGCGCAGGACGGCGTCCAGCCGCTCCGGCTCCAGAGCGGTCACCGGCGCGTCCTCCAGCACCGCCGCCGTGTGGACGACACCGCTCAGCGGACGGTCCTCGGGGATCCGCGCGAGCACCCCGGCGAGAGCCGCACGGTCGGCCACGTCGGCGCGCTCCACCACCGCCTCCGCCCCCAGCGCGGCCAACCCGGCGACCAACTCGGCCGCACCCGGCGCGTCACCTCCACGCCGGGAGAGCAGCACCAGACGGCGCACCCCGTGCCGCTCGGCCAGATGCCGGGCTACCAGCCCCCCGAGCGTGCCCGTCCCACCGGTCACCAGGACCGTCCCGGAACCGAACCCGACCGGGTCGCCCTCACCGGGCGCCGGCGCGGGCCGCAGGCGGGGCAGGTACACGCCGTCCGCGCGCAGGGCGAGCTGGGACTCGGCGGGCAGACCGGCCGCGACCGCCGCCCACCGTGCCGTGACCGCCGCGTCGGGGTCGCCGCCGTCGAAGGCGCTGTCGTCGAGGTCCACGCCGACGTCGAGCAGCGTGATCCGGCCCGGGTGCTCGGTCTGTGCCGAACGCGCCAGGCCCCACACGGCGGCGGCAGCCGGATCGGGAGCGGGATCCCCCGGACCGGCCGCGACCGCACCACGCGTCACCAGCACCAGCCGCGCGCCGTCGGGCTGCCGGCCCGCCAGCCAACCCCGCACGAGACCGAGCGCGCGGTGCACTGCCGAGCGGGGCGTGTCAGCGGGCGGGAGGACCGCCACGCAGGCTACGGCGTCCGGTGTCGAGGCGTCGGTGGGCGACGCCGCTGCGCGGGCAACGGCGTCCGGCACCAGCAGTGTCGGCCCGTCGGCGGGCGGTGCCGCCACGCGGGCCACCGCCCCCGGTGCCGTCTGCGTCGACCCCTCGGCGGGCACCGCTGCCGTCGGCACCGACCCGGCGCGCACCCACTCCACCCGCAGCAGCACACCCGAGCCGTCACCCTGTGCGGGCCGCAGCCCACCGGCCGGGACCGGGCGGGTCGTCAGCGACTCCGCGCGCAGGACCGGTGCACCCGACGTGTCGACGGCGCTCAGCGACACCGCGTCGGGGCCTGCCGGGGCCAGGCGCAGCCGCAGGGTGCTCGCACCGGTCGCGTGCAGTTCGACGCCGGACCAGGCGAACGGCAGCCGCAGGGGCGCGGAGGGGGCGTCCAGGAGGTCGAGCAGGGTGACCTGGGTGGCCGCGTCCAGGAGGGCCGGGTGCAGGCCGAAACCGCCGGGAGCGTCGAGGGTCACCTCGGCGAACAGTTCCCCGCCGCGCCGCCACACCGCTCGCAGCCCCTGGAACGCGGGCCCGTAGTCGTAGCCGAGGTCGGCGACGCCCGCGTAGAAGCCGTCCACCGCCACCGGGCGGGCCCCCTCGGGCGGCCACACGCTCATGTCGTCCATGGCGGTCGGGGCGGCCGGGGCGAGGACGCCGTCCGCGTACGTCGTCCACGGGGCGCTCTCGGTGGAGCGGCCGTGCAGCCGGATCTCGCGGTGGCCCTGCGGGTCGGGCGCGCCCACGGTCACCTGGATGTGGACGGAGCCGCGTTCCGGCAGGACCAGCGGGGTGCGCAGGGTGAGTTCCGCGAGCCGTTCGCAGCCGGTGCGGGCACCGGCCGTCAGCGCCAGCTCGACCAGGGCGGCGCCCGGTACCAGGACCGTGCCGGCCACGCGGTGGTCGGCGAGCCAGGGATGGGTGGCCAGGGACAGGCGCCCGGTGAGGAGCAGCCCGCCGGTGTCCGCCACCGGCACCTCCGCGTCGAGCAGCGGATGCCCGGCCGCGCCGAGCCCGGACGCCACCGGGGCCTCGGGCCAGTACCGGGTGTGCTCGAAGGCGTAGGCGGGCAAGGACACGCGGGCCGGTGCCGTTCCCGCGAACGCCGGGCGCCAGTCGACCGGCACGCCGTGCGTGAACGCCTCGCCCAGCGACCTCAGGAACCGCTCCCGGCCGCCCTCCCCGCGCCGCAACGTGCCCACCACACCCGCGCCGACGGCCTCCTCCACGTGCACCGCGAGCACCGGGTGCGGACTCACCTCGACGAACACCCCGTACCCGGCGGCGGCCACCGTCTCCACGGCATGCTGGAAACCGACGGTCCGGCGCAGGTTGCGGTACCAGTACCCGCCGTCCGCCCCGGTCCCCTCCAGCCACGCCCCGTCCACCGTGGAGAACCACGGCACACGCGCCGCCCGAGGGCTCAACCCGGCCAGCAGACCGGTGAGTTCGTCCTCGATCGCCTCGACGTACGCGGTGTGGGAGGCGTAGTCGACCGCGACCCGCCTGGCACGTGTCCCGTCCGCCTCGCACGCCGCCACGAACTCGTCCAGGGCACCCGGTTCACCCGCGACGACCACCCCGCCGGGCCCGTTGACGGCCGCGATCTCGATCCCCGGGGTGATACGCCGGGCCGCCTCCTCCCGGGGCAGGGCGACGGAGACCATGCCACCACGGCCCGCGAGACGCGTGTGGATGAGACGGCTGCGCAGGGCGACGACGCGCGCGGAGTCCTCCAGGCTCAGCGCGCCCGCGATGTGGGCGGCGGCGATCTCGCCCTGCGAGTGGCCGATCACGGCGGCGGGTTCGACGCCGTAGGAGCGCCACAGCGTGGCGAGGGAGACCATCACGGCCCACAGGGCGGGTTGGACGACGTCGACGCGCTCCAGTGCCGCCGGGTCGCCGAGGACGTCGTGGAGGTCCCAGTCGATGTGCGGGGCGAGAGCCTCGGCGCACTCGCGCAGTGACTGGGCGAAGACCGGCTCCTGCGCGTACAGGTCGAGCGCCATGCCGGTCCACTGCGCACCCTGGCCCGGGAACACGAACACCGCGCCCGTCTCCGCCGTCGCCCGCCCCTGCGGGACCTCGGCCGCGACGCCCTCGGCGACCGCGTCCAGGGCCGCGACGAACCCCGCGCGGTCCCCGGCCACCAGCACCGCGCGATGCTCCAGCGCGGCCCGCCCGGTGGCGAGTGTCCAGCCGATGTCGGGCACGCGGACGTCCGGGTCGGCGGCGAGACGTGCCGAGAGCCGGGCCGCCTGGGCGCGCAGCGCGCGCGGAGTACGGGCCGACAAGGGCCAGGGGAACGGTCCTCGGGCCTTCGGGGCCCCGGACACCGGTTCCGGCTGGGGCTCCGGCTCCGGTGCCCCTTCGAGGACCACGTGCGCGTTCGTCCCGCTGATGCCGAACGACGACACCCCCGCCCGGCGCGGCCCGCCCGTCTCCGGCCACTCGGTGGCCTCGGTCACCAGCCGTACCGCGCCCGACGTCCAGTCGACGTGCGGAGTGGGCCGGTCCACGTGCAGCGTCGCCGGCAGCACGCCGTGCCGCAGGGCCAGGACGGTCTTGATGACCCCGGTGACCCCGGAGGCGGCCTGCGTGTGACCGAGGTTCGACTTCACCGCGCCGAGCAGCAGCGGACGGTCCCCGGGCCGGCCCTGCCCGTAGGTCGCCAGGATCGCCTGCGCCTCGATCGGATCGCCGAGGGTCGTGCCCGTGCCGTGCGCCTCCACGGCGTCCACGTCGGCCGCGTCGAGCCCGGCGTCCGCGAGGGCGGCCCGGATGACCCGCTGCTGCGACGGGCCGTTCGGCGCGGCCAGGCCGTTGGAGGCGCCGTCCTGGTTGACGGCCGAGCCGCGCACCACCGCCAGCACCCGGTGCCCGGCCCGCCGCGCCTGCGACAGCCGCTCGACGAGCACCACTCCGGCGCCCTCCGCCATCCCGAAGCCGTCGGCCGCGGCGGCGAACGGCTTGCAGCGGCCGTCCGGCGAGATGCCCCGCTGCTGCGAGAACCCGGCGAAGACGGCCGCGTGCGCGATCACCTGCACCCCGCCGACCACAGCGAGCCCGCACTCCCCGGAACGCACCGCCCCCACCGCCAGGTGCAGCGCCACCAGCGACGACGAGCACGCCGTGTCCACGGAGACCGCCGGGCCCTCGAACCCGAACGTGTAGGACAGCCGGCCGGAGACGACGCTCACCGCGCCCCCGGTCACCGCATGCCCCTCAAGGCCCTCCGGCAACGGCACGGCGGGCGTCCCGTACCCGTTGCCCTGCACGCCCACATAGACCCCGGTCCTGGTACCGCGCAGCGCGTGCGGGTCGATGCCCGCGTCCTCGAACGCCTCCCACGACGTCTCCAGGAGCAGCCGCTGCTGCGGGTCCATCGCGAGCGCCTCACGCGGCGAGATCCCGAAGAACGCGGCGTCGAAGTCCGCCATGCCCGCGACGAAACCGCCCTCGCCCACATAGCTCGTGCCGGGCCGCTTCCCGTCCGGGTCGACGAGCCGCTCCAGATCCCAGCCCCGGTCGTCGGGGAACGGGCCGATCGCGTCCGTGCCGCTCATCAGCAGCTCCCACAGCCCGTCCGGACCCGTGACCCCGCCCGGCAGCCGGCACGCCATGCCGACGACCACGACGGGGTCGTCCTGCGGATCCGCCTTCGGGGACACCTCGACGGCGGTCTCGGCGGGCGCCTGTCCGCCGAGCAGCTCGGCGCGCAGGTACGCGGCCAGCGCGGCCGGGGTCGGATGGTCGTACACCAGCGTCGCGGGCAGCGACAGACCCGTGGCGACCCCCAGGGCGTTGCGCAGCTCCACGGAGGTCAGCGAGTCGAAGCCGAGATCCTTGAACGCCCGCCCCGCCTCCACCGACTCCACCCCGCGGTGACCGAGCACGGCGGCGACCCGCTCCCGCACGAACTCCCGCAGCGCACGCTCCCGTTCGGCCTCCGGCAACGTCACGAACCGCCGCGCGAACGACGCCTGAGGCACCTCGGCGCTCTCGGCGGCCGGCCGGGCCGCGCGCAGCTCCGGCAGCTCGCGCAGCAAGGGGCGCGTACGGCCCGCGACGGCCGACTGGGCGGGGTTGCCCCAGTCGAAGTCGCCCAGCAGCAGGAACGTCTCGTCGTGATCCAGGGACTGCTGGAGCGCGGCCAGCGCCAGCGCGGGATCGATCGTCCGCCCGCCCCTGCGGCGCAGCAGCCCGTCCACCGTCTCGTGGGCGGCCATGCCGTCGCCCGCCCAGTGCGCCCACGCCACCGACAGCGCGGGCACACCCTCGGCGCGCAGGGCCCGCGCGTAGGCGTCCAGACGGGCGTTGCCCGGCGCGTAGTTGCCCATGCCGGCCATGCCGAGCGTGCCCGCGATCGAGGAGAACAGCACGAACGCCGTCAGGTCGAGGTGCCGGGTGACCCGGTACAGGTTCTCCGCGCCGGACGCCTTCACCCGCAGGACCGTGTCCATGTGCGCGGGCGTCACCTCGTCCAGCACGGCGTCGGCGAGCACCGCCGCCGTGTGGAACACCGCCGTCAGGTCGTCCACCCCCGCGACCAGCCCCGCCAGCGCCTCCTCGTCGGCGACGTCGCAGGCGACGACGGTCACCCGGCTGCCCAGCGCGTTCAGCTCGGCCTCCAGCTCCGCCGCCCCCGCCGACTCCGGGCCCCGACGGCTGGTCAGCAGCAGATGCGGGGCCCCGGCGGCGGCCAGCCAGCGCGCGGTGTGCGCGCCAAGACCGCCGGTGCCGCCCGTCACCAGCACGGTGCCCTCCGGCCGCCAGCGACGCGGCGGCGTGCTGTCGCCGAGCGGCGCGTGCACGAGCCGCCGCGCGTACAACCCCGTGGCGCGGACGGCGAGTTCGTCCTCGGCGTCCTGCGCCACAGCGAAGGCCAGCCGCTCGCGGGCCCGCCCGTCCCACACGGCGGGCAGGTCCAGCACCCCGCCCCAGCCCCGGCCGCGCTCGGCCGCCGCCACCGGGCCGAGCCCCCACACCATCGCCTGCTCCGGACCGGTCACCGGATCCCCGCCGCCCACCGACACCGCACCCCGGGTCGCACACCACAAGGGCGCGGCCGTCGCCGTGTCACCGAGCGCCTGCAACAGCGCCATGTTCCCGGCCGCCCCCGCCGGCACCCGGTCGTGCCCGGGAAGCGGTCGCGTGTCGAGCGCCAGCAGCGAGACGACACCCGAGAGCGGGCCCGCCCCGGCGATCCGCTCGGCCAGCTCCGCCCGCCCGGCCACCGGACCGCCCGGCACCAACGGCGCGACGGCCGCACCGGCCTCCGTCAGCGCCCGCTCGACCTCCGCGCACGCCGGTTCCCCGGCGGGGGCCACCAGCAGCCACGTCCCGGTGAGCACGTCGGACGACTGCGCCGACAGCGGCTCCCAGTCGATCAGGTAACGCCACGAGTCGAGCGTCGTACGCTCCGCCCCGCGCCTGCGCCACACCGACAGCGCGGGCAACAACGCCTCCAGCGACTCCCGTTCACCGGACGACGTCAGCTCCAGCGCACCCGACAGCGCCCCCAGGTCGCCCTGCTCGACGGCCGCCCAGAACCCGGCGTCCTGGAGGGCCGACACCTCGATGGCGCCGGACGGCTCGGGCCAGTAGCGGCGGCGCTGGAACGGATACGTCGGCAGGACGACGGACGACCCCGCGCCGCTCCCCAGCACGGCCGCCCAGTCGGGCCGCACCCCGTGCGTGAACAGCAGGGCCAGCGCGGCCGTCACCCGCTCCCGGCCGCCCTCGTCACGCCGCAGGGTCCCGGCCGCCAGGACGTCCGTCCGGCCCGCCGCCTCGGCCGTGGCCTGGACGCCGACGGTGAGTACCGGATGCGGGCTCACTTCGAGGAAGACCCGGTGCCCGGCCTCCATCAGCGCCCCGACGGTGTCCTCGAACTCCACGGTGGACCGCAGGTTCCGGTACCAGTACCCGGCGCCGAAACGCTCCCCGGCCTCTCCGCCGACCGTCGAGTGGAACGGCACACTCACCGCACGCGGCTCCACACCGGCCAGCGCGGTGAGCAACTCCTCTTCGATGCGCTCCACTTGAGCCGAGTGCGAGGCGTAGTCCACCGGGATGAGCCGGGCCCGCGTCCCCTCGCCCGTCAACTCCGCCAGCAACTCCTCCAGCGCTGACGGATCACCCGACACGACCACGTGACCGGGCCCGTTGACGGCCGCGATCTCGATCCCCGGGGTGATACGCCGGGCCACCTCCTCCTGGGGCAGGGCGACGGAGAGCATCCCGCCACGGCCGGCGAGGTGGGTGTGGATGAGACGGCTGCGCAGGGCGACGACGCGCGCGGAGTCCTCCAGGCTCAGCGCGCCCGCGATGTGGGCGGCGGCGATCTCGCCCTGGGAGTGGCCGATGACTGCGGCGGGTTCGACGCCGTAGGAGCGCCAGAGGGTGGCGAGGGAGACCATCACGGCCCAGAGGGCGGGTTGGACGACGTCGACGCGCTCCAGCGCCGCCGGGTCGCCGAGGACGTCGTGGAGGTCCCAGTCGGTGTGCGGGGCGAGCGCGTCGGCGCATTCCCGCATGGCCTGGGCGAAGACGGGTTCCTGCGCATACAGGTCGAGGGCCATGCCGGTCCACTGCGACCCCTGGCCCGGGAACACGAACACCGGGCGGACGGCGCGCTCCGCCACCCCCTCCACCGGACCCCGCACGACCTCGGCGCCCGCCGAGTCCTCCGCCAACGCCCGCAGCCCCGCCCGCAGTTCGCCGGTGTCACCGGCGACCACGGCCGCACGGCAGGCCAGCGGCGCCCGGCCCGTGGCGAGCGCCCGTGCCAGCGCCGGGCCCGCATCGACGCCGTGCGCCGCCAACCGGCGGGCCTGCTCACGCAAGGCCTCGGGGGACCGCGCCGACAGCACGTACGGCAGGACCCCGGCCGGCTCCTCCCTGTGGGCCCCCTGGGCGGGCGGCTCCTCCAGGAGCAGGTGCGCGTTCGTGCCGCTGACGCCGAACGAGGACACGGCCGCCCGGCGCGGACGCTCCGCAGACCGGGGCCAGGGCACCGGCTCGGACGCCAGCCGCAGGATGCCCGCCTCCCAGTCGACGTACGGCGACGGATCGTCCGCGTACAGGGTGCGCGGCAGCACCTCGTGCTCCAGCGCCAGCACCATCTTCAGCACACCGGTGACCCCGGCGGCGGCCTGGGTGTGCCCCAGGTTCGACTTCACCGACCCCAGCCACAGCGGCCCGCCCGCCCGGTCGCCGCCGTACGCCTCGATCAGGGCCTGCCCCTCGATCGGGTCACCGAGGAGGGTGCCGGTGCCGTGCGCCTCCACGGCGTCCACGTCGGCGGGCGCGAGCCCGGCGTCCGCGAGAGCGGCCCGGATCACGCCCCGCTGCGAGGGACCGTTGGGCGCGGTGAGGCCGTTGGAGGCGCCGTCCTGGTTGACGGCCGAACCACGGATCACCGCCAGCACCCGATGCCCGGCGCGCTGGGCGTCCGACAGCCGCTCCAGCAGCACGAGACCGGCGCCCTCGGCAAGACCGAAGCCGTCGGCCGACGCCGAGAACGCCTTGCAGCGGCCGTCCGGCGACAGCGCGCCCTGCCGGGAGAACTCCTCGAACATGCCGAGCCCCGGCATGACCGTCACCCCGCCCGCCACCGCCAGATCGCAGTCACCCGCCCGCAGCGCCCGCACCGCCAGGTGCAGCGCCACCAGGGACGACGAGCAGGCGGTGTCCACCGTGACGGCGGGCCCCTCGAAGCCGTGCACATAGGCGAGCCGGCCCGAGATCACACTGCCGGTGTTGCCGGTGAACACGTACCCGCCGACCTCGGAGCCCGCGTCGAGCCGCGCCCCGTAGTCCATGGTCATCGCCCCGACGAACACCCCGGTCCGGGAGCCGCGCAGGGCGTGCGGGTCGATGCCCGCGTGCTCGAACGCCTCCCACGACGTCTCCAGGAGCAGCCGTTGCTGCGGGTCCATCGCCAGGGCCTCACGCGGCGAGATCCCGAAGAACGCGGCGTCGAACCCGGCCACGTCGTGCAGGAATCCGGCCTCGCCCTGGTGGATCCGGCCCTGCGGGTCGCCGGGCCGGTGCTCCCCGGTGAGATCCCAGCCACGGTCGGAGGGGAACGCGCGGATCACGTCCGTGCCGGTCTCCAGGACACGCCACAGGTCGTCGGGGCCGGTCACCCCGCCGGGGAGCCGGCAGCCCAGGCCCACCACGACCACCGGGTCGTCGTCGGGCGCGCCAGCCGTCGTGCCGTCCGCTGTCTCGACCGTCGGTGTGGCCAGCAGCACGGTGCGCAGGTGCGCGGCGAGCGCGGACGGGGTCGGGTGGTCGAACGCGAGCGTCACCGGGAGCTGGACGCCGAGGGCCGCGCAGAGCCGGTTGCGCAGGAGCAGTGCGCTCGCCGAGTCGAGGCCCGCCTCCTGGAAGGTGCGCTCCGCGCTGATTTCGGAGGGGGCGCCCGCGTCGAGGGCGAGGGCTGTCTGGGTGCGGACCAGGGCGGTCAGTTCGGCTAGTTGCTCGTCGCCGGTCAGGGCGGCGAGGCGGGCGGTGATCTCACGTTCGGGGGAGGCCGAAGGGCTGGTGCTCTCCGCGCCGGGTGCGAAGACCTCCGCCAGATCCACGGACGGCTCGGGTGCCCGCCCGTGCACCGCCGTCCAGTCGGGGGTGACCCCGTCCACGAACAGCTCGCCCAGTGTCCGCAGCACCCGCTCGTGTCCGGCGTCGGCGCGGCGCACCGAGCCCCGGACGACGGCGGGCGCGCCGGCCGCCTCGACGGTGGACTGAAGGGCGGCCGTCAGTACCGGGTGCGGGCTGACCTCCAGGAACACCCGGCCCCCGGCGGCCAGCGCGGCGCGCGTGCCCTGCTCGAAGAGGACGGTCCCGCGCAGGTTGCGGCACCAGTACGCGGCGTCCAGAGGCGTGTCCGGCGCCAGCAGCCGCCCCTCGGAGGCGGAGCAGAACGGAATCTTGGCCTCGGCGGGCCGCAGCGGCGCGAGGTCGGACCGCAGCCGGGGCAGGATCCGCTCGATGTGCGACGAGTGGGCGGCGAGACCCACCGCGATCACCCTGGCCTGGACGCCGTCCTCGGCCAGCTCCCGGTGCAGGGCGTGCACCGCGTCGCGGTCCCCGGAGACGGTCACCGAGCCGGGTCCGTTGAGACCGGCCACGTCCAGCCGCCCCGCGTACCGGGCCCGCGCCAGCCGGTCCAGGACCACCTCGGGCGACGCCAGCACCGACAGCATCTCGCCCTGCCCGAGGAGTTCGGCCTGCGCCTGGCTCCAGCGGGCGATGACCCTGGCCCCGTCGTCCAGCGTGAGCGCCTCGGCCACCACCGCCGCGACCACCTCACCCATGCTGTGCCCCAGCACGGCGGCCGGCTCCACGCCGTACGACCGCCACAGCGCCGCCAGCGACACCATCACCGCCCACAGCGCGGGCTGCGCCACCTCAGGACGGTCCAGCAGCGCCGCGTCCGGCACCTCGAACAGGGCCTGCGTGAACGGGAGTCCCTCGGCGTACGGCTCCAGCGCCTGGGCGCACTCGTCGAGCCGGGCACGGAAGGCGGGCTCCTGCGCGTACAGGTCCAGGGCCATGCCGGGCCACTGGGGGCCCTGGCCGGGGAAGACGAACACCGGGCCGGTGTGGGGGAGTTCGGGGACGGCGGAACCCGGGACGGCATCCGCTGCCGAGCCGCCCACGACCGGGCCGCCCGCCACCACCCCCGCGCTCTCCCGCCCCTCCGCCAGATCGGCGAGCCGCGTCAGGAAACCCTCCCGCCCCCCGGCGACCAGCGCCGCACGGCAGACGGCACCCGGTGCCCCGTCGGCCCGCGTGAAGTGGGCCAGGGCCGACGCCACGTCGGCGGGACGCCACTCCGGGAGGGCCATGAGCCGTGTCCGCAGGGCACCGGAGCGGGCCCGCAGGGACGCCGTGTCACCGGCGGACAGCGTCCACAACAGCGCGTCGGGGGTCGGTTCGGCGTGAGGGCCGCTGGTCATGGTCCACCTCGTCGTTCGGTCACACGTGCGTTCAGGGGGGTAGGGGCGCCGCCTGCGCGGCAGGGCTTCAGCTCTCCGGGAACAGGCCCGCGAGCCACTCCTCGACGGCCTCCGCCGTGGCGCCGGCGTGCTCCTCGACGATCGTGAAGTGGTCGCCGGCGACCTCCCGCACGGAGTGGTCGAGGCGCCACACGACCTTCAGCAGCACCTCGTCGCCGTCGGCCGTGACCATGGGTTCGGTGGCCCGGACCAGCAGCGCGGGGGTCCGCTCCAGGGGAGTCGGCCGCCAGGCGGCCATCAGCCGGTGATAGCCGCCCATCGCGGTGAGCCGGTGGTCGTCCATGACCCGGCCGCCGAGCCGCTCCTCCCGGTCGAAGACCACTTCGAGCATCGCGTCCGCGGCCCGCTCCTCCGTCGGGTCGAGCGGCCACGGCACGTCAAGCAGCACGAGTCCGGCGGCCGGGGTCCCCTGCTTCTCCAGTTCCACCGCGACGGCGTGCGCGATCTGCCCGCCCGCCGAGTGACCGAGGAGCACGAAAGGCCGCTCACCCGCCGCCCGCCGTACCGCCGCCGCCTGGAGCCGGGCCAGCGCGGTCAGGTCGGCGGGCAGCAACTCGCCCTCCAGGAAGCCGGGTTCGGGCAGCACGGTCACCTCCCGGCGGCCGCGGAACTCCGTCGCGAGCCGCGCGTACTGCTGCGGTCCACCGGTGGCGACCACGGCGGGGAGGCACAGGAGCACGGGCTCACCGTCCCCCTCGGCGAGCCGCACGGGAGCGGGCAGCGCGGTCTCCGCCTGGTCGGCGGTGAACACCGGACGCATCAGCGAGGCGGACATGATGATCTCGTTGCCCGCCGGGTTCTCCCCGGCCGCGAACGCCTGCCGGAACAGCGTCTCCACCGGTCCCGCGCCCCGGACGCCGTCGGCCGTGCTCCGCGCGTCCGAGACCAGCAGCGCGTGCAGGCGCTCGGCCAGCGTGCCGGGGTGCGGGTGGTCCATCACGAAGGCCGTCGGCAGCGCGAGACCGGTCGCCGCGCTCAGCCTCCCCCGCAGGTCCATCGAGGTGACCGAGGTCATCCCCAGCTCGAAGAACCCACGGTCCGGGTCGACGTCGTCGGCCGACCCGTACCCCAGCGCCCGCGCCGTCTCGACCCGCACCAACGTCCGCACCGCGTCGAGCAGTTCACCCGGGGGCACGTCCGCGAGCCGCGACCGGGACGCCTCCTCGACCGGCTCGGGCGCGACGCCCGCCGCCCCCCGCGCACGCGCCGCCACGGTGTCCGCCGGAGCGTCGATCCAGTACGACCGCCGCTGGAAGGGGTACGTCGGCAACGCGACCGTCCGGCCCGGCGCCCCCTCGAAGGCCCGGCTCCAGTCGACGGGAAGCCCACGCACCCAGGCCTCCGCCACCGATGTCCAGAACCGGTCGAGCCCGCCCTCGTCACGGCGGAGCGTGCCCAGCGCGACCGGCCTGCCCACGGTGTCCTCGACGCTCATCGCGAGCACCGGATGCGGACTGACCTCGATGAAGGAGGTGTACCCCTCCTCCACGAGCCTCTCGACAGCCTGCCGGAACCCCACGGGCTGACGCAGATTGCGGTACCAGTACTCCCCGTCGGCCTCCGTACCGTCCAGCCAGTCGCCGTCCACCGTCGAGAACCACGGGATCTCCGCCGGACCGGACCAGACGTCGAGCAACTGGTCGGTGAGTTCGTGCTCGACGGCTTCGACGTGGGTGGTGTGGGAGGCGTAGTCGACGGGGATGCGGCGGGCGCGGATGCCGTCCGTCTCACACACCGTCAGAAGCTCGTCCAGCGCGTCCGGTTCGCCTGCGACGACCGTGTTGTCGGGGCTGTTGGTGGCCGCGATCTCGATGCGCCCGTCCCAGCGCGTGATCAGGTCCTCCACCCCGGAGAAGGCGACCGACACCATCCCGCCCTTGCCCGCGAGGCCGCGCGCGATGGTCTGGGACCGCAGAGCGACGACGCGCGCGGAGTCCTCGAGGCTGAGCGCACCGGCGATGTGGGCCGCGGCGATCTCGCCCTGCGAGTGCCCGATCACGGCGTCCGGCTCGATGCCGTGGGAACGCCACAGCGCGGCCAGGGAGACCATGACGGCCCAGGTCGCGGGCTGGACGACGTCGACGCGCCGGAGGGCGTCCTCGTCGGCGAGGGCTTCGTGGAGGTCCCAGTCGGTGAACTCGGCGAGCGCGTCCGCGCATTCCCGCATCGACTGGGCGAACACGGGTGAGCCGGAGATGAGTTCGAGCGCCATGCCGACCCACTGGGAGCCCTGCCCGGGGAAGACGAACACCGTCCGCCCGGGGGTGCCGGAACTCCCCTGAACCCCGCTGCCCGACGCGAACTCCCTAAGCCGCGTGATGAGTCGCTCACGGTCCCCGATGAGGACCGCGCGCTCGGCGAAGGCGGCACGCCCGGTGGCGAGGGTCCAGGCCATGTCCCTGAGGCCGAGCTCGGAATCGGCTTCGAGGCGGCTGAGGAGACGAGCCGCCTGCTCGCGCAGAGCCCCCTTGGTCTGCGCGGACAGCGGCACGGGGACGACACCGTCGCCGCCCGGCGCGTCGGCGTCGGCTGGCGGCTGCTCCAGGATGACGTGGGCGTTCGTCCCGCTGACCCCGAAGGCGGAGACGGCGGCCCGCCGGGGCCGGTCGACGGACGGCCAGTCGCGTGCCTCGGTGAGGACCTCGACGGCTCCGGCGGTCCAGTCGACCTTGGTGGACGGCGCGTCGACGTGCAGGGTGCGCGGCAGGACGCCGTCGCGGATGGCCTGGATCATCTTGATGACCCCGGCGACCCCGGCGGCGGCCTGCGTGTGACCGATGTTGGACTTCAACGAGCCGAGATACAGGGGCTGTTCACGATCCTGCCCGTACGTCGCCAGCAGCGCCTGCGCCTCGATGGGGTCGCCGAGCGTCGTCGCCGTGCCATGCGCCTCGACGGCGTCGACGTCGGCCGTGGACAGCCGCGCGTTGGCCAACGCGGCCCGGATGACCCGCTGTTGGGAGGGCCCGTTGGGCGCGGTGAGCCCGTTGGAGGCGCCGTCCTGGTTGACGGCGGAGCCGCGTATCACCGCCAGCACGGGGTGCCCGTTGCGGCGGGCGTCCGACAACCGCTCCAGCAGCAGCATCCCGGCGCCCTCGCCCCACCCCGTCCCGTCCGCCGAGTCCGCGAAGGCGCGGCAGCGGCCGTCCGGAGAGAGCGCACCCTGACGGGCGAACTCCACGAACAGATCAGGGGTGGACATGACGGTGACGCCACCGGCGAGGGCGAGCGTGCACTCACCGGCGCGCAGGGCCTGGACGGCGAGGTGCAGGGTGACGAGGGAGGAGGAGCAGGCGGTGTCCACCGTCATCGCCGGGCCTTCGAGACCGAAGGTGTACGACACCCGCCCCGACACGATGCTCGCCGCGCTCCCGGTCGCGAGGAACCCGTCCGCCTGCTCGGGCGCACGCTGGAGCAGCGTGCCGTACGGCTGGCCGTTGGTGCCGGCGAACACTCCGGTCAGGCTGCCGCGCAGGGTGTGCGGGTCGATGCCCGCGCGCTCGAACGCCTCCCAGGACGTCTCCAGGAGCAGCCTCTGCTGCGGGTCGAGCGCCACGGCCTCACGCGGGGAGATCCGGAAGAACGCCGGGTCGAACTCGGCCGCGTCGTACAGGAAGGCACCTCCGCCGACGTGCGTCCCGCCGAACCGCTCGGGATCGCCCAGCGTCTCCAGGTCCCAGCCCCGGTCGTCGGGGAAACCGGAGACCGCGTCCGTCCCGCCGAGCACCAGCTCCCACAGCGCCTCCGGCGAGTCGGCACCCCCCGGGAAACGGCAGCCCATACCGATGACGACGACCGGATCGTCGACCTGAGCCTGCTCCCGGACGTCGTCTCGCGCGTCCTCCGCCACAGAGGCCGTCGGTGTGGCCTCGAACGTGGCTCCGACACCGTCCCAGAGGTGATCGGCGAGCGCGGCCGGGGTCGCGTAGTCGAAGATCAGGGTCGCCGGGAGCGCGATACCGGTGGCCGCCGTGAGGCGGTTGCGCAGCTCGACGGCGGT
>DATCQX010000362.1:0-3544 GCA_036569285.1 Streptomyces sp. | reverse complement strand
GTCGGAGGGGCCCGCGTGCTGTGCGGTGTGCGGCATGGAGGGGCCTTTCTGTGAACTACGGCTGGTCAGACCGTTCGCGTGGATCGGGGCCTCCCCGATGGCGCAGGAGGGTTTTTCTTCCTCTTCCTACGGCTCACCCGTACGAGGCTGTTCACGGCCCCGAGTTCCCCCGCATTGAAGCGTGTGGATCTGACGGCGACAACAGTTGTGACGAGGGCCGGTACGAGGGGTGGCCGAGACGTGTCGCCGGGGCGGGCAGCGGAGCCCTCTCGCGGACACCTGAGTGTCGGTGGGCGACAGTAGGGTGGGTGTATGGCCGATCCCTCCAGCTACCGCCCCAAGCCGGGTGAGATCCCGGAGTCCCCGGGGGTGTACAAGTTCCGCGACGAGCACCGGCGGGTGATCTATGTCGGCAAGGCGAAGAGCCTGCGCCAGCGGCTGGGGAGCTACTTCCAGGATCTGTCGGGCCTCCACCCGCGCACGCGGACGATGGTGACGACCGCGGCGTCGGTGGAGTGGACCGTGGTGTCCACGGAGGTCGAGGCGCTCCAGCTGGAGTACTCCTGGATCAAGGAGTACGACCCGCGGTTCAACGTGAAGTACCGCGACGACAAGAGCTACCCGTACCTCGCGGTGACGATGAACGAGGAGTACCCGCGGGTCCAGGTGATGCGGGGTCAGAAGAAGAAGGGCGTGCGGTACTTCGGCCCCTACGGGCACGCGTGGGCCATCAGGGACACGGTGGACCTGCTGCTGAGGGTGTTCCCGGTGCGGACGTGCTCGGCGGGCGTGTTCAAGAACGCGGCGCGGACGGGGAGGCCCTGTCTGCTGGGGTACATCGGGAAGTGCTCGGCGCCGTGTGTGGAGAAGGTCTCCGCCGAGGAACACCGCGAACTGGCCGAGGATTTCTGCGACTTCATGACGGGCCGGACGGGGACGTACCTGCGCCGTCTGGAGAAGCAGATGGTCGCCGCGGCCGACGAGATGGAGTACGAGCGGGCGGCCCGCCTCAGGGACGACATCGAGGCCCTGAAGAAGGCGATGGAGAAGAGCGCGGTCGTGCTGGCGGACGCGACCGACGCCGACCTGATCGCCGTCGCGGAGGACGAGCTGGAGGCGGCCGTCCAGATCTTCCACGTCCGGGGCGGCCGGGTGCGCGGGCAGCGCGGCTGGGTCACCGACCGGGTGGAGGAGGTCACCACCGCGGGACTCGTGGAGCACGCCCTCCAGCAGCTCTACGGGGAGGAGACGGGGGACGCGGTGCCGAAGGAGGTGCTGGTCCCCGCCCTGCCTGAGCCCGTGGAGCCGGTCCAGGAGTGGCTGACGGGGCGGCGCGGCGCCGGCGTCTCCCTGCGTGTCCCGCAGCGCGGCGACAAGCGGGCCCTGATGGAGACGGTCGCCCGCAACGCCCAGCAGGCCCTGGCCCTGCACAAGACGAAGCGCGCCTCGGACCTCACGACCCGCTCCCGCGCGCTGGAGGAGATCGCCGAGGCCCTCGACCTCGACAGCGCCCCCCTGCGCATCGAGTGCTTCGACATCTCCCACCTCCAGGGCGACGACGTCGTGGCCTCCATGGTCGTCTTCGAGGACGGCCTGGCCCGCAAGAGCGAGTACCGCCGCTTCCAGATCAAGGGGTTCGAAGGGCAGGACGACGTCCGGTCCATGCACGAGGTGATCACCCGCCGTTTCCGCCGCTACCTCGCGGAGAAGGAACGCACCGGCGAATGGACCGACGAGGACCCTCAGAACCCCGGCGCCCCCCAAGCCCCCGGTGACTCCCGGACCCCCGGCAACGCCTTCACCGAGGACGACGGCCGTCCCAAGAAGTTCGCCTACCCCCCGCAGCTCCTCGTGGTCGACGGCGGACAGCCCCAGGTCGCCGCAGCCAAGCGCGCGCTGGACGAGCTGGGGATCGACGACATCGCGGTGTGCGGTCTGGCCAAGCGCCTGGAGGAGGTCTGGCTCCCGGCGGACGACGACCCGGTGGTCATGCCACGTACCAGTGAGGGCCTGTACCTTCTGCAACGCGTGCGCGACGAGGCGCACCGCTTCGCGATCACCTATCAGCGCACCAAGCGGGCCAAGAGGTTCCGCGCGGGCCCGCTGGACGACGTACCGGGACTGGGCGAGACCCGTAAACAGGCGCTGATCAAGCACTTCGGCTCGGTGAAAAAGCTGCGTTCCGCAACGATCGACCAGATCTGCGAGGTTCCGGGCATAGGTCGTAAGACGGCCGAAACCATCGCCGCCGTTCTCGCGCAAGCCGCCCCGGCGGCACCTGCCGTCAATACGGCCACGGGAGAGATCATGGAAGACGAAGTACGCGAGGAACGGGGACAGGAGCCATGAACGAGCACGAGCAGCAGCAGGAAGAAGCCCAGGTGAGTACCGACACCCCAGCCGACACCTCGGCCGGCACCCCCGCGGCCAAGACACCCGAAGCGGCGATCCCCGAGCTGGTGATCATCTCCGGGATGTCCGGGGCCGGCCGCTCCACGGCCGCGAAGTGCCTGGAGGACCTCGGCTGGTTCGTCGTCGACAACCTGCCGCCCGCCCTGATCCCCACCATGGTGGAGCTGGGCGCTCGCTCCCAGGGGAACGTGGCGCGGATCGCGGTCGTCG
Organism: Streptomyces sp.; assembly: GCA_036569285.1. Lineage (GTDB taxonomy): Bacteria > Actinomycetota > Actinomycetes > Streptomycetales > Streptomycetaceae > Streptomyces. The sequence continues at coordinate 922 of DATCQX010000362.1, read as the reverse complement.
TCGACGTCCGGGGCAGGCGCTTCTTCGACAACCTCCGGGAGTCCCTCGCCGACCTGGAGTCCAAGAACGTCACCCGCAGGATCGTGTTCCTGGAGTCCTCGGACGACGCGCTGGTGCGCCGCTTTGAGTCGGTGCGCCGCCCGCACCCCCTCCAGGGCGACGGCCGCATCGTGGACGGCATCGACGCCGAGCGTGAGCTGCTGCGTGAGCTGCGCGGCGACGCCGACCTGGTGATCGACACCTCCAGCCTCAACGTCCACGAGCTGCGCGCCAAGATGGACGCCCAGTTCGCGGGCGAGGAGGAGCCCGAGCTGCGGGCCACCGTCATGTCGTTCGGCTTCAAGTACGGCCTCCCGGTGGACGCCGACCTCGTCGTCGACATGCGCTTCCTGCCCAACCCCCACTGGGTCCCGGAGCTGCGCCCCTACACGGGCCTGAACGAGGAGGTCTCGGCGTACGTCCTCGGCCAGCCCGGCGCGAAGGAGTTCCTCGACCGGTACGCCGAGCTTCTCCAACTGATTGCCGCGGGCTACCGTCGTGAGGGCAAGCGGTACGTGACCATCGCCGTCGGCTGTACGGGCGGCAAGCACCGGTCCGTGGCGATGTCGGAGAAGCTCGCCGCGCGACTCGCGGCCGAGGGTGTGGAGACGGTGGTCGTGCACCGGGACATGGGACGGGAATGACAGGACGTACTCCGCGGCTGGGCCGGCTGCGCAGGGGGGTGCCCGAGGGACAACCGGGGCGGACGGGACGGCCGGTCGAGGCGCGCGGGGCACGGCCCCGCCGCAGGGGCGCGCAGCCCAAGGTCGTCGCGCTCGGCGGCGGCATGGGCCTGTCGGCCTCGCTCGCCGCGCTGCGCCGGATCACCGGCGACCTCACCGCCGTCGTCACCGTCGCCGACGACGGCGGCTCCAGCGGCCGG
>DATCQX010000361.1:0-12693 GCA_036569285.1 Streptomyces sp. | reverse complement strand
CGTCAGGCCCGGGCCGAGCGCCGGCTCCGGATCGGCCGCCGCCGGGGCCGCCTTGGCCCGCCGGTCCCGCAGCAGCCACGCCCCCAGCAATCCGCCGACGAGCCCGCCGAGATGCCCGAGCCAGCTCACGCCGGGGGTGCCGGGCACGGCGACGGTGAGGAGGTAGGCGAACGACGCGCCCATGACGAGGCCGATGAGGCTGTCGATGAGGTGCCGGTCGAAGAGGCCCCGGACGACGACGTATCCGAAGTACCCGAAGATCAGCCCGCTGGCGCCGACGGTCGACACCCGGTCGTCCTCGAAGAGCCAGACGGTCATGCCGCTGACCACGACGACGAGCCCGGACAGCAGGAGGAACTTGGTGACACCCCGGTACGCCGCGAGGAAGCCGAAGACGAACAGCGGCCCCGAATTGCTCTCCAGGTGGGCCCAGTTCCAGTGCAGGAAGGGCGCGGTGGCGATGTGGGTGAGCGAGCCGGGGTCGCCGGAGACGATGCCGTACTCGCGGGAGAGCCGGTAGTCGGCCGCGAAGTTCGCGATCTGGATGAGCCAGACGAGGGCCACGAAGGCGAACATCACGAAGAACGCCTTGCGCGCCTCCGCGATCATCTGCTCGGCGTCGGCCGGTGCCCTGCTGCTCATGCCCCGCTCCCCCTGTCCGGACGTGTTTCGGCCACTGTACGCACCTGCGGGCCGATTTCCCCACCCGTGTTCGCGGGGGCCGCGTCTACGCCGCTCCGCCCTTTCCCTCCCGTTCGTCGTCGATTATCTCGGCGTCCACCACGCCGTCCTCCTGAGGCTCGCCGGGCGACGGCGTCTCCTGGGTCCGCGCGTACATCGCCTGCCCCATCCGCTGGCTCACGGTGGACAGTTTCTCGACGCCCGCCCTCAACTCGGCGGTGTCGGGCTCTCCTTGGAGCAGTGTCTTCACCTCGTCGACGGCCGCCTGGACCTCCGTCCGGGTGTCGGCCGGCACGCTCGTCTCGTTCTCGCGGACGAACTTCTCGGTCTGGTAGACGAGTTGCTCGGCCTGGTTGCGGGTCTCGACGGACTCGCGCCGCCTGCGGTCGTCGTCCGCGTACTGCTCGGCGTCGCGCATCATGCGGTCGATGTCGTCCTTGGGCAGCGCGGAGCCGCCGGAGACGGTCATCTTCTGCTCGCGGCCGGTGGCGAGGTCCTTCGCGTAGACGTGCATGATCCCGTTGGCGTCGATGTCGAACGCGACCTCGATCTGCGGGACTCCGCGCGGGGCGGGCGGCAGACCGGTGAGGTCGAAGACGCCGAGCTTCTTGTTGTAGGCGGCGATCTCGCGTTCGCCCTGGTAGACCTGGATGCCGACGGAGGGCTGGTTGTCGACGGCGGTGGTGAAGATCTCCGAACGCCGGGTGGGGATCGTGGTGTTGCGTTCGATGAGCTTCGTCATGATGCCGCCCTTGGTCTCGATGCCGAGGGACAGCGGGGTGACGTCGAGGAGGAGGACGTCCTTCACGTCGCCGCGGATGACGCCCGCCTGGAGGGCCGCGCCGAGGGCGACGACCTCGTCGGGGTTGACGCCCTTGTGGGGGTCCTTCCCGGTCAACTCCCGTACCAGGTCGGTGACCGCGGGCATCCGGGTGGAGCCGCCGACGAGGATGACGTGGTCGACGGCGGCGAGCTTGATCTTCGCGTCCTTGACCGCCTGGTGGAAGGGGGTGCGGCAGCGCTCGAGCAAGTCGGCTGTCAGCTCCTGGAACTGAGCGCGCGTCAGTTTCTCGTCGAGGTGGAGCGGGCCGTCGGCGGAGGCGGTGATGTAGGGCAGATTGACGGTCGTCTCGGTGGCCGAGGACAGCTCGATCTTCGCCTTCTCGGCGGCCTCGCGCAGCCGTTGGACGGCCATCTTGTCCTTGCCGAGGTCGACGCCGTACTGGCTTTTGAACCTCGTGACGAGGTGCTCCACGATCCGCTGGTCCCAGTCGTCGCCGCCGAGGAGTGTGTCGCCGTTGGTCGCCTTGACCTCGATGACGCCCTCGCCGATCTCCAGGAGGGACACGTCGAAGGTGCCGCCGCCCAGGTCGAAGACGAGCACGGTCTGTTCGTCGCCCCGGTCGAGTCCGTAGGCGAGGGCCGCGGCCGTGGGTTCGTTGATGATCCGCAGGACCTTCAGCCCCGCGATCTCCCCGGCCTCCTTGGTCGCCTGGCGCTGGGCGTCGTCGAAGTAGGCGGGGACGGTGATGACGGCATCGGTGACGTCCTCCCCGAGGTAGGCCTCCGCGTCCCGCTTCAGCTTCTGCAGAACCCGCGCGGACAACTCCTGCGCGCGCAGCCGGGCCCCGTCGATGGACCCCTGCTCGGGGAACCGCCAACTCGCGTCCCCCATGTGCCGTTTGACGGACCGGGCGGTCCGGTCGACGTTCGTCACGGCCTGCCGCTTCGCCACCTCCCCGACCAGCACCTCCCCGTTCTTCGCGAACGCCACCACCGACGGTGTCGTCCGCGCCCCCTCGGCATTCGTGACCACCACCGGCTCCCCGCCCTCCAGTACCGCCACCACCGAGTTGGTCGTCCCCAGATCGATCCCGACCGGCCGCCCCATGCCCATCCCCTTCCGCCCGGATCCCCGGCCTCCAGCACAAAACTTGAGCGGAGGGTTGTCAAGAGGGCCTGCGGGGGCGGAGGCCGGGGCCATGATCCGGCCCCGTACGGCAGAGCCCCCGCCCCCGGTTCCCCTGCCTCCGTGAACACCACAGCGCGCGGGCTCCCGAGGGAACCCGCGCGCCGATGAATGTCAGCAACCGCCTACAGCACGCCTCAGACCGACTCGACCGTCAGCGTGATCTCCGTGCCGGAGAGGGCCTGGCTCACCGGGCAGTTCTTCTTGGCGTCCTCGGCGGCCGCGGCGAAGCCGTCCGCGTCGAGGCCGGGGACCTCACCGCGGACGGTGAGGTGGATGCCGGTGATGCCGGTGCCGGGCTGGAAGGTGACGTCCGCCTTGGTCTCCAGGCGGGTGGGCGGGGTGCCGGCGCCGGTCAGGCCGTGCGAGAGGGCCATGGAGAAGCAGCTGGAGTGGGCGGCGGCGATCAGCTCCTCGGGGCTGGTCTTGCCGTTCGCCGCTTCGGCGCGCGACGGCCAGGAAACGGCCTGCGAGCCGATGCCGGAGGAGTCGAAGGAGACGGTCCCGTTCCCCTCGACGAGGTTGCCTTCCCAGACGGTGTGTGCGGTGCGCGTGGTGGCCACGGCTGTTCCTTTCGCTGTCGCGTCGGTCCCGATTCCGGGATTCCGTACCCCCTATCCGATCACACTCCCCCTCACCGCACGGAGAAGACCGGCCCACGCGGGGTGAACGGCAGCCGACGACCCTGTGGCAGCAGGTACGCGTGCTCGCGCCGCACCCGCAGCACGTCGCACCACCCGTCGGTGATCACCAGCACCGGCGCGCCCGCCGGAAAGTCGTCCGCGCGCAGCAACAGGTCGATCCCCGGCTGGAGTTCGGTCCCGCCCCGCCCCCGCACCCGGACCCGCCCGGCGATCTCCGTCACCGGCAGATACCCGGCGTCGTACGGTGCGGCGTCGCAGAACACCACGCGCGCGGCCGGCACGTCCCGCGCCTCGGCGTACGACGCGATGGCGCCCAGCGCCTTGCCGAGCAGCGTGCGGTCCATGGAGCCGGACGTGTCGAGGACGACGCCGAAGGTGCACCGGGCGACCTCCTCGGGCGGGAAGTACCGTCCGGCGCGCGGGATTCCGGGGGTGGCCGCCTGCCGCCGGGAGGGGCGCGCGTACGTCCGTACGGGTTCGGGGCGTGGCACGAACTCGTCGAACCAGCGGGCGAGTCGCGCGTCCCACGGCAGCGGCGGCTGGCTGAGCGCCCGGATCTCCTCGACCAACCCGGCGGGCAGCAGCCCGCGTTCGCGCTGTCCGTGCAGTTCGAACCCCTGGCACAGGCCCCGCCGGTAGAACTTGTCGAGGTCGACAGGGGCACCCGGTGGCCCGATCGGGGCGCCGAGCATGTCCCCGAGCCCCTTGCCGCGCGGGGTGGCGAGACGGCGCATGCGGCGCAGGTCGCCCGTGATCCGGTCGTACACCTCCTCGGCGGACAGCCCCGCCAACTCCGCGTCGTACAGCGACCCTTCGGGCATGACACCGACCCGCATCTCGCGCAGCCAGCCGTTGATCACGTAGTCGCAGGCGACGTTGAAGAGGTAGGGGTCGCGGGTCCCGCACCGGTCGGCGTGGCGCAGGGCGGCGTGCAGCATCTCGTGCGCGAGGACGAATCGCCATTCCTCGTCATCGAGTTGGGTCAGGGGGTTGATGTAGATCTCGCCCGCGTCGGCGTTCACGGCGGCGACGGAGATGCTGTGGGCGCGGGCGAGTTCGGCGTCCGCGACGAGGGTGATGCCGGCGGCGATGCCCCCGAGGAGCGGGTAGGAGGAGACGAACCAGCTCAGCGCGCGCTGCCAGGGCCGCAGGGGTGTCTTCTCGCCGGTGAGGCTGTCGCGCCTGCCGCCGGCGACGTCCATGGCGGCGCTCATCGTGCGGGTGAGGGCGTGCGCGAACTCCGGCTGCCAGTCCGGGGGTTGCTGGTGGGCGTGGTGCCAGGTGAGGAGGAGCTGGTCGGGTTCGTGTCCGGCGGTGCCGCAGCGTTCGTGGGCGAGCGGGATGCCGTCGCGCCGCCAGCGGGCGGCGAGTTGCTCCTCGTCGCCGTCTGGGTAGGCGGCGGGCAGGTCGTCGGGCGTGCGGCCGACGGGGAAGCTGAGCAGGAAGCGGCCGACGACCGTGCAGCGGGCGGCGAGGTCGAAGCGGTCGGGCTGGACGCGGGCGCCACGCGCGGCGGGAACGTGGCCGAAGCCGAGGTGGAGGGCGGCGTGGGCCAACGCCCAGGCCCAGTCCTCGGGTTGGGCGAGCCGTTCGGGGCGGGCGTGGGCGACGCCGTCGGAGTCGACGCGCAACAGGCCGCTCCGGGGCGCGAGTTCGCAGTCCTCGCGCCGACAGGTGGACAGGGGGACGGAGTTGAGCGCCGGGTTGGCCCGCATGATCCGCATGCCCTCGGCGAACGCCTCCCCCGCGACGTCCCGCTTCTTCTTCTGGCGGCTCCCCCGGCTCACCTGCGGGCCTCCACGAGACGCGGCATGTCGCGGGCCGCCTCGACGAGGAACCAGGACGGCAGGACGGGGTTGCCGTCGGCGTCGGAGGCGATGACGTGCTGGGCGATCTCCACGGAGATCTCGGCGAGTTGGACGAGCAGCGCCTTCGCGCGGTACGCGATCTGGCGGCCGTTGGCCGAGACGTGCTCCTTGTTCGCGGGCAGTTCCTTGACGAGGCGTTCGCGGAACGACTCGGCGAGGTAGTACAGCAGGTCGCGGTCCTCGGTCCGGTGCGGCCAGCGGGCGTCGCCGCGCAGCACCGCCTCGATGCCGAAGCGGCTGCGCACGATCTTGACGTACCCGCAGAACGCGGTCGCGTGCGCCGGGGTGAGGGTGCCGTGCGCGAGGACCTTGAGGGTGTCCTCGTCGAGGCCCTGGCCGAAGGAGTGCAGGGCGTCGGAGAGCATGTGCCAGGAGCGGGGCGTGGAGAACGGCTCCTCGGTCTTCGGCGGCTTCGACCAGAGGTGATCCGGTCGGTCGGTGAGGTGGTCGACGATCCACGGGTGGATGCCGGCGCCCGCCGCCCAGGCCAGCCAGTCCTTCGCGGACACCTCCAGGTGGACGTGCGTGAGCCGGTTGACCAGTGCGGACGAGATGGGGCGGGCGAGCGCGTTGTCGGTGGCGCGGTTGCCGGCGCCGACGACGATCGAGCCCTCGGGGAGTTCGTAGGTGCCGATGCGGCGGTCGAGGATCAGCGAGTAGAACGCCTTCTGCACATCGGGCGTGGCCGCGTTCAGCTCGTCCAGGAACAGGCAGTACGGCTCGTCGCGGGCGATGGTCTCCGGAGGGCAGAACACCGAGCGGCCGTCCCTGATCTGCGGCACCCCGATCAGGTCCTCCGGGGCGAGCTGGGTACCGAGCAGACTCACGCACTCCAAGCCCAGGGAAGCGGCGAACTCCCGCACCAGGGAGGACTTCCCGATGCCTGGAGCGCCCCACACGAACACCGGCCGCACGGTGGCGAGACCGAGGAGGAGTTCCGGGAGACGGGCGGGGGTGACGGTGACGGCTGCCTGCACGCGGCGGGCTCCTCAGGACAGGGGGAAAGGGGTCCGCACAGTGTGGGCGCGACGGCCCTGCGCGCGCAGCCGATTTTCCGGTGATCCGACCGGCCCGCCCCTGCGCCGACGCCCTACGCCACCTGCCGGTCCCCGTCCACCCCCTCGGCATCCCCCACCGGCACCTGCGGCCCGTCCGCCTCCCCCAGCCACCGCCGCAGCACCTGATGCACCTGTTCCGCCCCCACCAGTTCCTCCCCCTCCCCGACCGGTGACGACAACGCGCGCGGGGACAGCAGAAACGGCTTCCCCTGCGCGCCCCCGAGCCCTCCGTGGGAGCCGATCTGCTCCTCGAAGGCGAGGACCTCCCCGTCGGCGGGATCGTGGAAGGAGTTGACCATGACGTCGGCGGCGTGCGGAAACCCGTGCGTGCGGCGGACGGCGTCAGCGGCCCCGCGCCCGAAGGCGGCGAGCGGCCCCGTGCGGTCGGTCAGCTCCGCGACCGGGATCTCCGCGCCGTGCGCCCCGAGGACGACCCCGCCGTGCTCGGCGCTGGCCACCAGCAGGAACCCGATGCCGGGATGGTTGGCGAGGGTCGTCAGCAGCGCGGGATGCCGGGCGTCGATCTCCTCCTTCGTCATCCGGTGCGGGACGTCGGGGAAGGAGATCAGCCCGAGGTTCCCGGACGCCAGGACGACCGGCTCGGAGTACCGCGAGGGCCGGTGCCGCTCGCCGCGCTCCTCGACGGGCCGGCGCAGCGCCGCGCGGACGGCCGTCCGCGCCTCGGCGCCGCTGTGGGTGCGTTCCGCGCGGCGTGGCACGGGCAGTCCGCTGCCCGCGCGGACGAGGTCGCCGAGGGTGAGGCCGTAGCGGGCCCGGAACGTCTCGCCGGGGCTCTGGCCGTGGTCGGACAGGACGACGATCCGGTACGGGCGCGGCGCGTGCTCGGCGACCTTCTCGATCAGGGCGAGAGAGCGGTCGAGGCGGGCGAGGACCTTCTCGGCGTCGCGGCTGAGCGGCCCGGAGTGGTGGGCGACCTCGTCGTAGGCGACGAGGTCGGCGTAGACGGACGTCCGCCCGGCGAGCAGGTCGCCCATCACGGCGGCCACCACGACGTCCCGTTCGACGACCGTCGCGAACGCGCGGACCAGTGGGTAGAGGCCGCCGCGCTTCACGCGCGGGCGTTTGCGGCGTACCCGCGCGCGGGTGGACTGGCCGAGTTCGCGGCCGACCTCGGCGGCGAACGACAGGAGTGTGCGCACGGCGTTGGCGGGGTCGGAGAAGTAGGCGAAGTAGCCCGCGCGGGAGCGGTTCTCGCGCCGGCGGCGGGCGGCGACGGACAGGACGAGGGCCTGTTCGTCGGCGCCGCCGCCGAAGAGGTTGCCGCGGCTCGCGCCGTCCGCCGACAGGAGCCCGGTGTCGCGGGTGCGTTCGACCGCGCGGCGCTGGAGTTCGGCGGCGCTGGTGGGGCGGTTGCAGACCATGACCTCCCGGGTGTCCTTCTCGTACCAGCGGAAGGCGGGGACGTCGTGGTTGGAGCCGTGCAGGATGCCGAGCTGGCTGGCGCCGGTCTGGCTGGACCAGTCGGTGCGCCAGGGGGTGAGGCGGTGGGTGCCGGTCTCCCCGTCGAGCCAGCGGGCGACGGTCGGCATGAGGCCGGTGTGGGCGGCGGTGTGCAGCACGTCGTGGCCCACGCCGTCGAACTGGAGGAAAACCGTCCCGGGTGTCTGGGGGCCGGGGGGACCGCCGCGCCTGCGGCGGTCGGCGAGGCGGTAGAGGCGGCGGCGGTAGGCGTCGTCGTCGCGCACGGCGAGCGCACCGCCGGTCGCGGAGGCGACGGCCGACATGACGGCGGCGACGATGACGGCGGTCTCGGGCGCGGCGGCGGCCTGCGCGGTGGGGTTGAGGCGCAGGGCGATCAGCAGCAGTGAGCCGTTGAGCGCGAACACCAGCAGGCCGAGGACGAGCGCGGGCACGAGCAGCAGCAGGCGGACGAGGGCGGGCCACACGAGGGCGGACAGCACACCGAACACGCCGGCTCCGGCACCTGCGGTGACGGCGATCTGCGTGGCGCTGTCGCCGTCGTTCGAGGTGAGGCGGAAGTCGGGCAGGATCCCGGCGAGGACGAGCATCGTGAGGGTGGACGCCGCCCACACCGTGATGCTGCGCCCGATCTGACTGGCGATCCGCCGCCAGCGCCCACCGCTGTTCACGGCTCAAGCCTGTCACACGCCACTGACAACGCCCGTCGCCCCTGGGCTCACCGTCCGTCGTACCCGGCCGTCGGCATCGACAGCCTGCGGTGGACGCGGGCCTTCATCTGCGCGTCGTACGCGGGTTCGGCGCCCCCCACGGTCTCCACCCGCACTCCGCGGCGCGCGCATTCGGCGGTGAACTCCTCGACGGACGACAGGGCGCTCTCCAGCACGCGCGCGCTGGGCGCGACGAACAGGTCGGCCCCGGGGCGGACGCCGTCCCACAGGACGCAGTGGTCGGCGCGCAGTCCGCTGACGACGAGTTCGCGGACGACCGTCCAGCCGCGCTCGGCGGCCCAGCGGGCGCAGATGGCGTGCTGGGTGCGGGAGTCCACGAGGAAGGGGTCGTCGTCGAGTTCCTGAAGCGGTGTCAGACTCGCGATCGCCGTGACGCGCACCGGTCCCATGGCGCCCCCTCACCTCCGGGTTTCGCCGCCGACCCTACTCCTGCCCGTAGGCTTCGGGGGAGTCGCGCGAAGGAGGCAAAGGGGTGCCGGTGGAGATCACCTGGTGGGGTCACGCCACCTGCACGATCACGGATTCGAACGTGCGCCTGCTGACCGACCCCCTGTTCGCGTCCCGGCTCGCGCACCTGCGCCGGCGCCGGGGCGCGCTGCCGCCCGAGGAGGCCGTGCGCGCGGACGTGGCGCTCGTCTCCCACCTGCACTCCGATCATCTGCACATCCCGTCGCTGGCGCGTCTCGCGCCGGGTACGCGCCTGCTGGTGCCCCGGGGCGCGCCGCGCGCCGTTCCCGGTCTGCGGCGGCTGACCCACCTCCAGGTCAGCGAGGTCGCGCCGGGGGACGAGACGGCCGTCGGAGATGTGCGGGTGCGGGTGGTTCCGGCGCTGCACGACGGGCGGCGGCTGCCGGTGGGGCCGCAGCGCGCGCCCGCGCTGGGGTACGTCGTGGAGGGCGAGGCACGGACGTACTTCGCGGGGGACACCGGGCTGTTCGAGTCGATGGCGCGGGAGGTCGGTCCGGTCGATGTGGCGCTGCTGCCGGTGGGCGGCTGGGGGCCGTATCTCGGGGAGGGGCATCTGGACGCGGGGCGCGCGGCGCGGGCGCTCGCGCTGCTCGGTCCGCGCAGCGCGATCCCGGTGCACTACGGGACGTACTGGCCGATCGGGATGGACGCCGTGCGCCCCCATGAGTTCCATGCGCCGGGTGACGAGTTCGTGCGCCTGGCCGCCGAGTACGCGCCCGGCGTGGCCGTGCACAAGCTGCTGCACGGGCAGAGTGTGCGCCCGGAGGTCGCTCGGTGAGCTGGGGGTGGCTCGCGGCGGGCGCGTCGACGGCGCCGGCCGAGTCGACGCAGCAGGCGATCGGGTATCCGACGCTGTTCCTGCTGGTGCTGCTCGGGGCGCTGGTGCCGGTGGTGCCGACGGGCGCGCTGGTGAGTTCGGCGGCGGTGGTGGCGTTCCATCAGACGGCGCCGTTCGCGCTGGCGCTGGTGTTCGTGACGGCGTCCCTGGCGGCGTTCTGCGGGGACGCGGCGCTGTACTGGCTGGGGCGGCGGGGGATGCGTTCGAAGAACGGGTCGCGGTGGCTGGCGGCGATCCGCGCGCGGGCGCCGGAGGAGCGGCTGGCGCAGGCTCAGGAGAGGCTCGCCGAGCACAACGTCGCCGTCCTCGTGCTGTCCCGGCTGGTGCCCGCCGGGCGGCTGCCGGTGATGCTGGCGTGTCTCCTCGCGGACTGGCCGCTGCGCCGGTTCGTCCGGGGGAATCTGCCGGCCTGTCTCGCGTGGGCGGTGACCTACCAGCTGATCGGCATCCTGGGCGGCTCGCTGTTCCCGGAGCCCTGGGAGGGCGTCGTCGCGGCGGTCGCGCTGACCGTGGCGATCAGCGCGGCGCCGGTGGTGTGGCGACGGCTGCGGGGGCCGTCCGAGGCCCGCTAGAGCCTCGCCGGAGCTTCGCTAGGCGAGGATTCTCGACGCCCCGATCGGCAGGTCCCACAGGTCGGCGCGGTCCAGTCCGGCCGCGTCCCAGGCGTCCCGCACGCGCGTGAGGGGCTCCAGGACGGGCTCCGCCGACAGGACGAACGTCCCCCAGTGCATCGGCGCCATCCTGCGCGCGCCGACGTCCCGGGCGGCGCGGACGGCCTCCTCGGGGTCGCAGTGGACGTCGCTGAGCCACCAGCGGGGGTCGTAGGCGCCGATGGGCAGCAGGGCGAGGTCGATGCCCGGGTAACGCTGGCCGATGCGGGAGAACCAGTGGCCGTACCCGGTGTCCCCGGCGAAGTAGACGCGCCGTCCGTCGGGCGCGGTGAGGACCCAGCCGCCCCACAGGGAGCGGCAGGTGTCGGTGAGGGAGCGCTTGGACCAGTGGTGGGCGGGGACGAAGTCGAAGCGCACACCGGACAGTTCGGCGGCCTCCCACCAGTCCAGTTCGGTCACGCGCGTGAAGCCCCGCCGCCGGAACCAGGCGCCGAGACCGGCCGGCACGAACACCGGGGTGTCGCGCGGGAGCCTGCGCAGGGTGGGCGCGTCGAGGTGGTCGTAGTGGTTGTGGCTGATGACGACGGCGTCGACCTTCGGGAGTGTCTCCCAGGGGACGCCGACGGGCGTGATCCGCGCGGGCGTGCCGAGGATGCGGCGCGACCACACCGGGTCGGTCAGGACGGTCAGCCCGCCGACGCTCACCACCCAGCTGGCGTGTCCGGCCCAGGTGACGGCGATCTCCCGGGCGTCCACGCGGGGCGGGGCGCCGGGGGTGACGGGCACCCGGGTGACGTCCGCGAGGCCCTCCTTGCCGGGCCGCACGGAGCCCTCCCGGGCGAAGCGGGCCAGGGCCTTGAGGCCGGGCAGCGGCGCGGTCAGCCGGTCGTGGAACGCCCTCGGCCACACCCTGCGCTCCCCGAGCGGCCGGGGCTCCGCCGACGGCGGCGCGGGCGGCGCGAGGGAGGAGGGGTCGGCCGGCACGGTGGTGTCCGGCGCGGTCGTGAACGCTGTCGACTCGGACTGCTGCGTCATCGAGGCTCCCATCGCTGAGCGTCGTCGCCGAGGCCGTCGAAGGCCGACCTCACCAGGGTCAACGCACGGTGCACGTGTGGCAGTTCCAGCGGCGAGGGTGACGTGAGACATGCCGCCCGTTCGGCGTCCGTCGCGCCCAGGAGCACGCCCGTGGACAGGCGTACGCGCAGCGCGCCGAGGTCGTCGCCGAAGCGGTGTCCGCCGGGCGCGGGCATGCCGAGCCGCGCGCTCAGGTGGTCCTCCAGCTCCTGCGCGTCCCCGACGCCCCGCGCGGCGAGCGCGCGGCGCAGGGGGCCCAGGTCGACGTACACGTGCCGTCCCGCGCGCGGGGGCCGGGCGAGCGCGCCCGCCGTGACGACGCTCCGGTGCACGGCGTCGGCCACGCGCGCGTGGAGGCGGACGACGGCCTCCCTGCGCGCGGTGATGTCCTCGGGCTCCTCCAGCGCGCGGGCGGCGGCTGCCGCGACCGGGGTCGCGACGCGGGCGCCGAGCGCGGTGAGGACGTCCAGCACGCGCGCGTGGAGGTCGTTCCCGGCGGGCGTGCCGGGGAGCCTCGCGATCGCGGCGGGCCAGCCGGCCGGCAGGTGCGCGCCCGCCAGGTCGCTGACGGCGGTGACCTGTCCGGGGAGCATCTCGGCGGGGCTGACGAGGACGGTGTCGTGGGGCGCGTGGACGGTGTCGCGCCAGGTCTCGTCGCTGACGACGTGCAGGCCGGCCCCCTCGGCGGCCTCCAGGGCCTCGTGGACGGCCTCCGGAGGGGCCACGGTGGCGGTCGGGTCGTCCGCGACGGACAGCACGAGCAGCCGGGGTTCCCCGCCCTCGGCGCGGACCCTGCGCACGGTCTCCAGGAGGGCGTACGGATCGGGCACGCCCCCGCACTCGGCGGGCGTCGCCACGTGGAACACCGGACGGCCGAGCAGGCGCGCGTACGGTGCCCACCAGGCCGCGCACGGGCGGGGCACCAGCACGTCCCCGCCGAGGGCCGCGGTCAGCGCCAGCAGCAGGGACGGCGCCCCGGGCGCGACGACGACCCGCGCGGCGTCGTCCCCCACCCCGCGCCGTGCCCAGTACCCGCGCGCCGCCTCCAGCACGGCCTCGCCCCCGCCCACCGGCTCGGCCTGCGCGCGAGGCGACGCCGAGGCGAGCGCGTCGGCGAGCACCGGGGAGACGGGGAGGCCGTCGGGGGGCGTCGGAGGGCCGTGCCGGACGGTCCCGTGCCCACCGCCGCCACCGGGACCGGCGCCCGCGCGCGGCAGGGCGCCGCCATCGTCGTCACGGTCCACCGAGCCGTCACACCTCTGCGCCCCGCCCGCACTCGAACCACCCGCCCCATGCGCCTCTCCCCCGCCC
>DATCQX010000360.1:0-3782 GCA_036569285.1 Streptomyces sp. | reverse complement strand
GTACCTCTTCGAGGGCAAGGAGCGCTCCGCCGCCGAGATGACGGAGTACTACGAGGAGCTCGTCGCGGCCTACCCGCTCGTCTCCATCGAGGACCCGCTGTTCGAGGACGACTGGGCCGGCTGGAAGGTCATCACCGACCGCCTCGGCGACAAGGTCCAGCTCGTGGGCGACGACCTCTTCGTCACCAACCCCGAGCGGCTCGCCCGTGGCATCGAGGAGGGCACCGCGAACGCCCTGCTGGTGAAGGTGAACCAGATCGGCTCGCTCACCGAGACGCTGGACGCCGTCGAGCTGGCGCAGCGCAACGGGTTCAAGTGCATGATGTCCCACCGCTCCGGTGAGACCGAGGACGTCACGATCGCGGACCTCGCCGTCGCCACCAACTGCGGCCAGATCAAGACCGGCGCGCCGGCCCGCTCCGAGCGTGTCGCCAAGTACAACCAGCTCCTGCGGATCGAGGAGATCCTGGACGACGCGGCGGTGTACGCCGGTCGCTCCGCGTTCCCCCGCTTCAAGGGCTGAACCCTTAGGGGGCTGACCCCCTAAGGGGCGCCCCGTAAGCCTTAAGAGGCGTCGTCCGTACGTCCCCGTACCTCGGTCCCGTACCGTGTGCGGGGACGTACGCATGTATGAACGGGAGGCGCGGGGCATGGCCGTCAAGGACAAGGACCGGTTCTCGACCGCGACCAGACTCCGGGCCCTGGGGGAGCAGACCGCGGCCCGTGTCTACCGTTCGCAGACGAAGCGGCAGCAGCGGCGGTCCCGGCTGACCGGGCGTGCCGCCCTCCTCGCGCTCGTGCTGTGCACCCTTGTCGTCGCCCTCGCGTATCCCATGCGGCAGTACGTCTCCCAGCGGGCCGAGATCGCCGATCTGCAACGTGAGCAGGAGCGGGCCCGGGAGAAGGTGGAGCAGCTGCGGGATCTGAAGGCCCGGTGGCAAGACGACGCCTATGCCGAGCAGCAGATCCGGTTGCGGCTGCACTACGTCATGCCGGGGGAGACCGGGTTCGTCGTCGTCGATCCGGACGCGGCCAAGCAGGCTCGGGCGGATGCGGGGGCGGCGGACCGGCCTTGGTACGCGAATGTGTGGGACGGGGTGGACAAGGCGGATGCGGTGGGGCGGTAGGGCGGGGCCCTGAGAGGGGGCTACGGGTACTACGGGGCGTACGGGTCGTACGTGCGCCCCCTGACGGTGGCTGAGGGGTGTACGGGGTCCACGGGTACGGGGTGTGGCTGTAGTCCCCTGATACTGGAGAGGTACCGGCCCGCATCGGGCGGCCCTTCATCGACAGCAGAGAGACGATCGTACGAACATGCAAACGCCTCCTCCGATCACCGAGCGCACCGAGCCGACCGACGCGGATGTCGAGGCGTTCCGGCAGCAGCTTGGGCGGCCCCCTCGGGGGTTGCGTGCGATCGCCCATCGGTGTCCCTGTGGACAGCCTGACGTCGTCGAGACGGCTCCCCGGCTGCCCGATGGCACGCCCTTTCCGACGCTGTACTACCTGACGTGTCCCAAGGCGAACTCCGCGATCGGGACGCTGGAGGCCAACGGTGTGATGAAGGAGATGACCGAGAGGCTGGGGCGGGATCCGGAGCTGGCGGCGGCGTATCGGGCGGCGCACGAGGACTATGTTCGGCGGCGGGACGAGATCGAGGTGCTGGTCGGGTTTCCGAGCGCCGGGGGGATGCCGGATCGGGTGAAGTGTCTGCATGTTCTGGTCGCGCACTCCCTCGCCGCCGGGCCCGGTGTGAATCCTCTCGGGGACGAGGCGCTTGCGATGCTGCCCGAGTGGTGGCGTAAAGGTGCGTGTGTGGTTCCCGCCGAGTGAGTTCGCCCCCGCCGCCCCTACCCTTCCCATCCTGAAGGGGCTCCGCCCCTTCGACCCCGTTCGGCCCTTAAGGGGCCTCGTCCTCAAACGCCGGACGGGCTGGGATGGTCCACCTGACTCATGAGAGGAGTGCCCCCTATGACCCGCGTCGCTGCCATCGACTGCGGTACCAACTCCATCCGGTTGCTCGTCGCCGACGTCACCCCCGAGACCGGTGAGCTCGTCGATCTGGACCGGCGGATGACGATCGTGCGGCTCGGGCAGGGGGTCGATCGGACGGGGCGGCTGGCGCCGGAGGCGTTGGAGCGGACGTTTGCTGCTTGCCGGGAGTATGCGGCCGTCATCAAGGAGCACGGCGCCGAGAGGGTTCGGTTTGTCGCTACCTCTGCCTCCCGTGACGCCGAGAACCGGGACGAATTCGTCCAAGGGGTGCTCGATATTCTCGGGGTCGAGCCGGAGGTCGTCAGTGGGGGCGAGGAGGCCGTGTTCTCCTTCACCGGGGCGACCAAGGAGCTGACGGGGCGCGCGGATCTGGCGACGCCCTATCTCGTCGTCGACATCGGGGGCGGGTCCACCGAGTTCGTCGTCGGTGACACCGCCGTCCGCGGGGCGCGCTCCGTCGACGTCGGGTGTGTGCGGATGACCGAGCGGCACCTCGTCCACGACGGCGTCGTCAGCGATCCGCCCACCGGGGAGCAGGTCGCCGCGATGCGTGCCGACATCGAGGCGGCGCTCGACCTCGCGGAGGCGTCGGTGCCGCTGCGGGAGGCGCGGACGCTGGTCGGGCTCGCCGGTTCGGTGACGACGCTGTCGGCGATCGCCCAGGACCTGCCCGGGTACGACTCCGCCGCGATCCACCACTCCCGCGTCTCCTACGACAAGGTCCGCGAGCTGACGGAGTGGCTCCTGCGCTCCACCCACGCCGAGCGCGCGGCCGTCCCTTCCCTGCACCCCGGGCGCGTGGACGTCATCGGCGCGGGCGCCCTCGTCCTGCTCTCGATCATGGAGCGGATCGGGGCGCGGGAGGTCGTCGTCAGCGAACACGACATCCTGGACGGGATCGCGTTCGAGGTGGCGGCGGCTGTCTGAGCGAGCGGAAGCCCCGGCGCCGTGTCGGACGCCGGGGCTTCGAGCGTTCGTCAGGCGTTGACGGGGACGTCCTTCCGGCAGTCCTTGAACGTGCCCTTGACCAGGCAGACGGTCATCAGCCGCCTGGCGCCCTCGTCCAGGTCTTTGGCGTTCGTGTCGGTGTACGGCGCGGAGTGGCCGCGCGTGGTGGCGGTGCGGCCGTCGTCCAGGGTGGCCTCGATGCCGTAGCCGTCGGCCAGTTGGTCGTGCGCGATGAGGGTGTCGCCGGTGTCGGCGAGGGAACCCGGGTTGGCGGACCACATGCCGACGCCCGCGTAGGTGCCGTCGTTGAACACGTCCACGCGGGCGGAGCCGTCGCTGAATATGTTGGTGCGGAAGGTGACGTTCGGCGCCGCGTTCGCCGGGTTCGCCGGGCCGGCCAGGACCATACCGGCCGCCAGTGTCATCGCCGAGGCGGCTATGGAAACCGCTCGTTTACCCCGTTGCTTCACGTGTGTCCTCGTCTCACAGAGTTGATGTTGTGAAGGAGGCACATCCTTCAGCCAGAAGGGAGACAAGGGAAGGGGCGATTTTCGGCCAGGTGTGGCGGTCCAGGGTGCGAAATCGGCCGACTCCGCTCCAAATCCTCCGCGGGGCGTGGGGTTGTGCAGTGGCCGAGGGGTCTGCCGGTCGGGCTCCGCTGAGCTGGGGGAACGTCGTTTGAGCGGGGGTCCCGGGGAGTGCGGTCGGGCCCTGCGAGAAAGTTCGTGAAGTTCTTCACAAGGAAAAGGGTCCCGTTGGGCGAGGAATGTGGCCCGGTTGGCCCTTCCGAGCCCCAACACCCGTGTGAACACGTTCAAAACGGCGCTACGGGGACGTAT
>DATCQX010000359.1:0-12643 GCA_036569285.1 Streptomyces sp. | reverse complement strand
CCCATGAGGGAGTCGAAGCCGAGTTCCTTGAAGGTGCGCCCCGCCTCGACGCGCCTGCCGTCGCGGTGGCCGAGGACAGCGGCTGCGTGGCCGCGCACCTGGTCGAGGAGCAGGGTCTCCTGTTCGGCCGGGGACTTGCGGGCGAGCTGTGCGGCCAGGTCGGGGGTGGTGTCGGCGGCCGGGGTGCGGTCGGTGGCGGACTTCCAGGCGGTGCCCGCGAGTTCGCGGTGCAGGGCGGGCGCGGTGCCCTCGCGGGCGGCCCGGCGTACGTCGGGCAGGGACAGGGCGAGCGGCAGCAGCAGCGGGGCCGCCGGTGTGCGCAGGGCGCTGTCGAGGAGGGCGAGTCCGTGCTCGGCGGTGAGCGGGAGGAGTCCGCCGCGCCGCATCCGCTCCAGGTCGGTCGCGGTGAGCTTGCCGGTCATCCCGCCGGTGGGCGCCCAGGGTCCCCAGGCGAGGGAGACGGCGGGCAGGCCCTGGGCGCGGCGGTGGTGGGCGAGGGCGTCGAGGAAGGTGTTCGCCGCCGCGTAACTCCCCTGTCCTGCGGCCCCGTTGACGCCGGAGACGGAGGAGAACAGGACGAACGCGGCGAGGTCGAGCCCGGCGGTCAGCTCGTGCAGGTGCCAGGCCGCGTCCGCCTTGGGCCGCAGGACCTTGTCGAGGTCGTCGGGGTCGATGGCCTCGACGACGGCGTCGTGGACGACTCCGGCGGTGTGCACGACGGCGGTCAGCGGATGCTCGGCCGGTACGGCGGCCAGCACGGCGGCCAGCGCGTCACGGTCGGCGGCGTCGCAGGCGGTGATGGTGACCTGCACGCCGTCGGGGAGGTCGAACTCGGCGGCGTCGCCCCCGCTGCGGCTGATCAGTACCAGGTGGCGTATGCCGTGGTGCTCGGCGAGCCGGCGGGTGACGAGCCGGCCGAGGCCGCCGGTGCCGCCGGTGATCAGGACGGTGCCGTCGGGGTCGAGAGCCGCGCCGGGTGTGCTGTCGGTGACCGGGCGGGTGAGGCGCGGGGCGTTCAGGCGGCCCGCACGGATCGCGAGTTGGGGTTCCCCGGTGGCGAGCGCGGCGGGCAGCGCGGCGGCGGACTCCGGGTCGTCGTCGAGGTCCACCAGCGTGAACCGGCCGGGGTGTTCGGTCTGCGCGGACCTCAACAGCCCCCACACCGGGGCGTGTTCCGGCACGCAGTCCCCGCCGTCGGGCGCGACGGCCCCCCGGGTGACCACGACGAGCCGGGTGTCGGCACGCCGCTCGTCCGCGAGCCACGTCCGTACGGTGTCCAGCGCGCGGTGGGCCGCGCTCCGGGCACCGTCCGCGCCGGTGGCGCCGGGTTCGGCGCCGCAGCCGACGACCACGACGTCCGCGTCCGGGACGTCGAGGTCCGGGTGGTGGACGGCGCCGGGCAGGGCGTGCGGGGGCACGGGGTCCCCGACGACCGCCCAGCGCGTGCCGGGCGTGGCGCGAGGTGCCTCGACGGGCCGCCAGTCGAGGGTGTACGGGCGGTCGGCGCCGTACGGTCCGACGGAGGCGCCTGTTCGGGCCAGGGGCTTCGGGAGGAGGGCGCCGACGGTGGCGACGGTCTGGCCCTCGGGGTCGGTCAGGCGGATGCCGTCAGGGGTGTGCAGGGCGCGCAGGGGGCCGGTGGGCGGGGTGGTGACGGTGACGTCCCGGTACTCGGCGCTCAGTTCCGGGGTGACGAGGCGTTGGACGCTCTCCATCAGCGCTGGGTGCAGGGTGAACCCCTCGTCGGGCGCGGTGAGTTCGGCGCCGGTGACGTCGCCGTGCCGCCAGGCTGTGCGCAGGGCGCGGTAGGCGGGGCCGTACAACGCGGGCCCGTCGTAAGCGCTGTCGGCATCGAGCGGGTTCTCCGGCGTCCAGGGCACGTCGGCGGGGCCGGGCCCGGTGTCGGGGGCGAGGGTGCCCTCCGCGTGCCGGGTCCACTGGACGTCACCGGTGGCCGGGCGGGTGTGGACGGTGAGGGTGCGGGCGGGGCCTACCAGGACCTGTACGTCCAGCGCGATGTCCGTCGGAAGGTCGAGCGGGGTGACGGTCCGCAGTTCGGCGACACGGGCGGCCCCGGTCTCGCGGGCGGCGGTGAGGGCGAGGTCGAGCAGGACGGCGTCCGGGACGAGTGCGCGGCCGTCCACCGTGCGGTCGGCGAGCCAGGCGTGGGTGGCGTGGGCGATCCGGCCGGTGAGGAGGGTGTGTCCGTCGGCGAGGGTGGTGAGCGCGGTGAGCACGGGGTGGGTGAGCGCGCTGTCCGCGTCGTTCGGCGTCGCGGACCGGCCGGGGGGCAGCCAGTAGCGGCGGCGGTCGAAGGCGTAGGTGGGCAGGGTCGCCGGGTCGGCCGGGGGGTGTCCGGCGAAGACGGCGCTCCAGTCGGGGCTGTGGCCGGTGAGGTGCAGGCGGGCGAGGGCAAGGGCGGCGATGTCGGCCTCGGGCTGGTCGCGGCGCAGCACCGGGACGGCGGTCGCCTCGCCCTCCAGCGTCTCCTGGACCATCGAGGTGAGGACGGCGTCCGGGCCCAGTTCCACGAACCGGGTGACGCCGAGTTCCCGCAGCCGCCGCACCCCGTCGTGGAAGCGGACCGTGCCGCGCACGTGCCGTACCCAGGTGGCGGGGTCGCACAGGTCCCGTTCGGTGGCGTCGGTGCCGGTGAGGTCGCTGATCACCGAGAGCCGCGGCGGCCGGTAGTCGACGCGGGCGGCGATCTGCCCGAACTCGGCGAGCATGGGGTCCATGTGGGGCGAGTGGAAGGCGTGCGAGACGTTCAGTTCCCGGGTGCGCCGGCCGCGCTCGCGCCAGCGGGCGGCGAGGTCGCGGACGGCGTCGGCGTCGCCGGAGACGACCACCGAGCGGGGTCCGTTGACCGCCGCGAGCGTGAACTCGTCCTCGTGTCCGGCGAGTTCGGGCAGGAGTTCGTCCTCGGTGGCCTCCACGGCCGCCATGGCGCCGGTGCCCGGCAGTTCCTGCATGAGCCGGCCCCGGGCGGTGACCAGCGCGCACGCGTCGGGCAGGGAGAGCACTCCGGCGACGTGCGCGGCGGCCAGTTCGCCGACGGAGTGGCCGAGGAGGTGGTCGGGGTGGATGCCCCAGTGCTCCAGAAGCCGGAAGAGGGCGACTTCGACGGCGAACAGGGCCGGCTGCGCGTACCGGGTGGAGTCGAGCAGGCCGAGTTCGTCGGCGAGCACGGTCAGCAGGGGGTACGGCAGGAGCGGGTCGAGGTGGGTGGCGATCTCGTCGAGCGCGGCCCGGAAGACGGGCTGGGCGGCGTACAACTCCAGGCCCATGCGGGGGCGTTGGCTGCCCTGGCCGGTGAACAGGAAGGCGGTGCGGCCCTCCCCCGCCCGGTCCCGGGGTGCGGTCGGGGTGGTGTCGCCGGCGGCGAGGGCGGCCAGGTCGGTGTGGAGGCGCTCGCGGTCGCCGGTGAGGACGGCCGCCCGGTGCGGGAGGGCGTCGCGGGAGGTGGCGAGCGCGTGGCCGAGGGCAGTGAGGGGGGTGTCGTCCGTGAGGCGGGCGCGCAGGCGGGCGGCCTGGGCGCTGAGGGCCTCGGGGGTGGCGGCGGACAGGACCAGGGGGACGGGGGCGGCGGACTCGGGTGTCGCCGGGGGGAGTTCGGCGGCGGGGGCCTGTTCGAGGACGACGTGCGCGTTGGTGCCGCTGATGCCGAAGGAGGAGACGCCCGCGCGGCGCGGCCGTCCGGTCTCGGGCCAGGGACGGGCTTCGGTGAGCAGGCCGATCGTCCCGGCGGACCAGTCGATGTGCGGGGACGGCTCGTCGGCGTGCAGGGTGCGCGGGAGTTCGGCGTGGTGCAGGGCGAGGACGGTCTTGATGACTCCGGCGACTCCGGCGGCGGCCTGCGCGTGTCCGATGTTGGACTTCAACGAGCCGAGGTGGAGCGGGTGTTCGCGGTCCTGGCCGTAGGTGGCGAGGAGCGCGTGTGCCTCGACGGGGTCGCCGAGGCGGGTGCCGGTGCCGTGGGCCTCGACGGCGTCGACGTCGGCGGGGGTGAGGCCCGCGTCGGCGAGGGCGGCTCGGATGACGCGCTGCTGGGAGGGGCCGTTGGGTGCGGTGAGGCCGTTGGAGGCGCCGTCCTGGTTGATGGCGGAGCCCTTGACGACCGCGAGGACCTGATGGCCGTGGCGGCGGGCCTCGGAGAGCCGCTCGACGAGCAGCACGCCCACGCCCTCCGACCAGCCCGTGCCGTCGGCGTCCGCGCCGAAGGACTTGCAGCGGCCGTCCGGTGAGAGTCCGCCCTGCCGGGAGAACTCGCGGAACAGGCCGGGGGCGGCCATCACGGTCACGCCCGCGACGAGCGCGAGCGTCGACTCGCCCCGGCGCACCGACCCGGCGGCCAGGTGCAGGGCGACGAGGGAGGAGGAGCAGGCGGTGTCGACGGTGACGGCCGGTCCCTCGCAGCCGAGGACGTAGGACAGGCGGCCCGACAGGACGCCCGCCGTGGTGCCGGTCAGCAGGTGTCCGCGCAGGTCCTCCGGCGCCTCGTACAGGCGGGGCCCGTACTCCTGGCTCATGGCGCCGACGTAGACGCCGGTGCGGGTGCCGCGCAGGGCGGAGGGGCGGATCCCGGCGCGCTCCAGGGCCTCCCAGGACACCTCCAGGAGCAGCCTTTGCTGCGGGTCCATGGCGAGGGCCTCGCGCGGCGAGATCCCGAAGAGGTCGGCGTCGAAGTCGGCGGCTCCGGTGAGGAATCCGCCCCGGTGGCCCTCCGCGGACCAGCCCCGGTCGGCGGGCGGCGCGGTGACGGCGTCGAGCCCGTCGCCGAGCGCCTTCCACAGGTGTTCGGGGCCGTCGATGCCGCCGGGGAGGCGGCAGGCCATGCCGACGATGACGACGGGGTCGTCCGTGTCGGCGGGCTCGGCGGGGGCCTCATCCGTGCGGGTCTGTGCGCCGGAGAGGTGGCGGGCGAGTGCGGCCGGGGTCGGGTGGTCGAAGAGGAGGCTGGTCGGCAGGGCGCGTCCGGTGACGGCGCCCAGCCTGCCGCGCAGTTCGAGGGCGAGGTGGGAGTCGAACCCGAGGTCCTTGAAGGTGAGGTCGGGGTGGACGTCGGTGGGGTGGGGGTGGCCCAGGACGGCGGCGGCTTCGGAGCGGACGAGGTGCAGGGGGTCGGCGGGGGGCGTCGGCCGGTCTTCTCGTAAGGGAGAGGCGATGACGGCGCTCTCGGGTTGCTCGTCCCGGTAGGCGGTCTGCGTGAGCCAGTGGCTGCGGTGCTGGAACGGGTAGGTCGGCAGTTCGACCCGCGTGGCGGGCGCCGTCCGGGCGCGCGTCCAGTCGACCTCGGTCCCCTGCGCGTACGCCTGCGCGAGCGACGCGGCGATCCGCTCCGGGCCGCCCTGGTCGCGGCGGAGGGTGGGGACGACGACCGGCCGCACGCCCGCCGCCTCGACGGTCTCGGTGATCGCGGGGGCGAGCACGGGGTGGGGGCTGATCTCGATGAACGTGGTGTGTCCGGCCTCGGCGAGGGCGGTGACGGCGGGCGCGAAGGAGACGGTCTCGCGGAGGTTGCGGTACCAGTAGTCGCCGTCCGGCAGCGGGTCGACCTCGCCGGGGACCACCGTCGAGTGCAGGGGGACGGTGAAGGGGCGGGGGGTGACTCCGGCGAGGGCGGCGCGCAGGTCGTCGCGGATGGCCTCGACGTGCGAGGAGTGCGAGGCGTAGTCGACGGCGACGCGGCGCGCGCGGACCTCGTCGGCGGCGCAGGAGGCCAGCAGGGCGTCGAGGGCGTCGGTGGAGCCGGCGACGATCACCGACTCGGCGCCGTTGACGGCGGCGATCTCCAGCGTGCCGCCCAGCTCGTCGAGCCGGGCGCGGACGGCCTCGGCGGACTGGGGCACGGCGACCATCCCGCCGTGTCCCGACAGCTCACGCCGGATCAGTTCGGCGCGCCGGACGGCGATCTCGGCGCCGTCGTCCAGGGAGAGCGCCCCGGCGACGCAGGCGGCGGCGACTTCGCCCTGGGAGTGTCCGACGACGGCTGCGGGCCGCACGCCGTGGGCCCGCCAGACCTCCGCCAGGGAGACCATCACGGCCCACAGCACCGGCTGGAGGACGTCGACCCGGTCGGGTTCGGGGGCGCCGGGTGTCTGGCGGACGACGTCGGTGGGGTCCCAGTCGACGTGGGCGGCCAGCGCGCGGGCGCAGCGGTTCCAGGCGGCGGCGAAGGCGGGTTCGGTGTCGAGGAGTCCGGCGGCCATGCCGGGCCACTGGGAGCCCTGGCCGGGGAATACGAAGACGGGGCCGGGTCCGGGGCCTGCGGGGGCGGGGGCGGTGACGACGGCGGGCGAGGGGCGGCCCTCGGCGAGCGCGGTGAGGGCTTCGCGGCGGCTGTCGGGGTCGGTGGCGAGGACGACGGCGCGGTGCGGGAAGGCGGTGCGGGTGGTCAGCAGCGCGTGGGCGACGGCGCCGGGTGCGGCGTCCGGGGTGGTGTCGAGGAGGCGGCGGGCCTGGTCGCAGAGGGCCTGTGGGGTGCGGGCGGACAGGATCCAGGGGGCGGTGTCGGGCAGCGCCGGGCCGCTGTGTTCCGGTTCTTCCCAAGAGGCCAGTACGACATGGCAGTTGGTGCCGCCGAGGCCGAAGGAGCTGACGCCGGCCAGCCGGACGCCGTCCTCGGCGGGCCAGTCCTCGGCGGTGACCTGGACGGTGAGGCCGAGGTCGGCGAGGGGGATGTCTGGGTGCGGGGTGGTGTGGTGGAGCGTGGGGGCGTGGCGGCCGTCGCGCAGGCACAGGAGCGTCTTGATGAGCCCGGCGATGCCCGCGGCGCCTTCGAGGTGGCCGATGTTGGTCTTCACCGAGCCGACGCGCAGCCGCCTGTCCTCGGGGCGTCCCGCGCCCAGGGCGGCGCCGAGGGCGGCGGCTTCGGCCGGGTCGCCTGTCGGGGTGCCGGTGCCGTGGAGTTCGACGTACTGGATGTCCGCGGGGGCGACTCCGGCTCGCCTGCAGGCGGCGCGGATGACGTCGCGCTGGGCGCCTGGGTCGGGGGTCGTCAGGGCGGTGCCGCCGCCGTCGTTGTTGACGGCGCTGCCCCGGATGACGCCGTGCACGCGGTCGCCGTCGGCGAGGGCCCGCACGAGGGGTTTGAGGACGACGAGTCCGCCGCCCTCGCCGCGCACGTAGCCGTTCGCGCCCGCGTCGAAGGTGCGGCAGACCCCGTCCGGGGAGAGCGCGCCGAGGCGGTGGACGGCGAGGGTGCTGTCGGGGGCGAGGACGAGGTTGACGCCGCCGGCGAGGGCGACGTCGCACTCCCCTCGGCGCAGGCTCTCGGCGGCGAGGTGCACGGCGACCAGGGAGGAGGACTGTCCGGAGTCGACGGCGAGGCTCGGTCCGGTGAGGCCGAGGGCGTAGGAGAGGCGGTTGGCGAGCAGGGAGCGCTGCTGGCCGGTGAAAGTGTGCGCGGTGACGGCGTCAGGGCCCTGGCGCTGGGTGAGGCGGGCCCAGTCGTCGGCGAGGGCGCCCACGAACACGCCGGTGCCGGTGAGGTCGGCGGGCAGGATGCCGGCGTGTTCCAGGGCTTCCCAGCCGAGTTCGAGGAGGAGGCGCTGCTGGGGGTCCAGGGCCGCGGCCTCGCGGGGCGAGATGCCGAAGAAGGGCGCGTCGAAGCCGTCCACGTGCTCCAGGAACCCGCCGCGCGTGGGGATCCCCGGGGCGTCGGGCAGGATGCCGCGGCGGGCGGCGGGCACGTCGCCGACGGCGTCCCCGCCACGGGCCAGGAGCGCGGCGAACTCCTGCGGGCCGGCGGCTCCCGGCAGCCGGCAGGCCAGGCCGACGACGGCGATGGCCTGGGTCTCCTCGAACAGTCCCGGCATCCGGGGCCTCCCTGGGGACAGGGCCCGGCTGGGGTCCGGGTCCGATGGGCTGTGGGGGGTGTGGCCGCCCCGGTCGGTCAGCGGCGGAACCGCACGACGTCGCCGGGGACGAGGTCCTCTCCGACGCGGACGTAGCCCTTCTTCAGGACGGCGCCGTCCTCGTCGATCTCGTAGTCGTCGACGAAGTGGTGGCGCAGGCCGAAGACGGAGCTGTCGCCGGTGATGCGGAAGTGGCCGTCCTCCCAGCCGGGGCTGGTGAAGGTGCCGTGGTGGCCCCAGTCGTCGTAGTAGAAGGAGACGAAGTGGCCCTCGATGTCGCTCCAGCCGATCAGCCAGACGGCGGTGATGCCGGGGACGGGGATGTACTGGGTGATCTCGTAGAACCGGCCGTCCGCGATGGCTTTGCCGGTGGAGGTGGCGCGGCCGGTGGTGACGAGTTCGGTGGTGAGGTTGGTGTACTCCAGCTCGAATTCGCCGAGCAGGAAGTCGAGCTGTTTCATTTCCGGCGCTATGTCGTTCCGTTCAGGAAAGACGACTTCTCCGCCGTCCGCGGGAACGGACTCCGCCGGGGACTGGGCAGACCGGTCGCTCATATGCCAACTCCGAGGAATTCAGGGGGCCGTTCCCGTCGTCCGGGATCATGGCCCCAAGCTATCCGGCGAGTTCCTCCGCCGGGCAAGCCCTGACGGGACGATTAGGGGTGGCAGGGGTGGTTGTCCGGGGCCCCTTTAGGGGTGTCCGAGGGTGGGCGCGACTTTTACGCTGCCGGGGACGGGACGGGTTTCACCGTCCGGTTTCCTTCCAAGGAGCGAGACGATGACGACCGAACAGCAGGAGCTTGCCGGGCAGTCCCAGGACGACTTTCCGTCGCTGCTCGCCTGGCTGGACCACAACCGCGCCGAGAACCCGGTCCTCGCGGACGCCTTCCCCGGTCTGTGGCACGTGTTCCGCTATGCCGACGTGGAGCGGATCCTCGCGGACACGGAGACGTTCTCCAGCGACATGTCGGCCGTGATCCCCTCGCACCCCGACACCGCCTGGATGGCGAAGGGCAACGTCGTGGGCATCGACCCGCCCTGGCACCGTCGGCTCAAGTCCCTGGTCAGCAAGGCGTTCACGCCGAGGCTGGTGGCCGGTCTTGAGCCGCGGATCACGGAGCTGACGGCCGAGCTGCTCGACCAGGTCGCCGGGCGGGACGAGTTCGACCTCGTGGAGGCGCTCACGCATCCGCTGCCGGTGTTCGTGATCTCCGAGCTGCTCGGGATCCCGGTGTCGGACCGGCCGCTGTTCGAGAAGTGGGCGCTGGCGTTCATCTCCGCCAACGGGGGCGGGGAGAGCGCGCTGCCGAGCGAGGAGAACGTCCTGGCGTTCGTCGAGACGGCCAAGGAGATGCGGGCGTACATGCTGGAGCACGTCCAGCAGCGCCGCAAGGCCTCGCGGGACGACCTCATCGGCCAGCTGGTCGACGCCCGTACCGAGGACGGCGCACTGGACGACGACGAGATCATCGGTTTCGCCGGGACCCTCCTGATGGCCGGTCACATCACCACGACCGCCGTCCTGGGCAGCACCGTCCTGTGCCTCGACGAGAACCCGGCCGCGTTCGACGAGGTGCGCCGTGACCGTTCGCTGGTGCCGGCGGCCGTCGAGGAGGCGATCCGTCTGCGCCCCGCCTTCTCGCGCCTGGTCCGTATGACGAAGGCCGAGTCGGAGATCGCCGGCCAGGTGGTCCCGGCCGGGCAGGTCCTGACGATGTGGACGGTGTCCGCGAACCGTGACCCCGAGCGTTTCGAGCGCCCGGACGCCTTCGACCTGCACCGCGACCAGACCCGCCACCTGGGCTTCGGCCAGGGCCTGCACTTCTGCATGGGCGCCCCGCTGGCCCGCTTGGAAGGCCGGGTGGCCCTCAACCTCCTCCTGGACCGCTTCCCCGGCCTCGCGGTCTCCAAGGCCCCGGACGCGGTGGCCCACCACCACCCGAAGAACGTGGTGGGCCCGCGCCGTCTGCTGGTCACGGCGTAGCCGGTCGGGGCGCCGCCCCGCCTCGGGGTGATGAGGGCGCGGCGCCTGCCGGTACGGCGTAGCCGAAGTCGAGGCCGTTCCCGTCCCGGGGGCGGCCTCACTGCCCCGCGTACAGCGCTGTGCCCCGCCGGTCTCCTCGGCGGGGCACAGCGCTGTACGGGTCTACCAGCTCACGGGGATCCAGTCGATCTCCGGGTGCCAGCCGGGACGGTCGTACAGCTCCTCCATCGGCTGGTCCAGCTTGAGGCCGGGGAGGCGGCGGAAGAGGGTGCCGTAGGCGATCTCCAGGCCGACTTTGGTGAGGTTGGCGCCGAGGCAGTGGTGGATGCCCTGGCCGAAGGCGAGGTGGCTGCGGGCCGCGCGGCGCACGTCGAGGCGGTCCGGGTCGGGGAATTCGGCGGGATCGCGGTTGGCGGCGCCGTTGGAGACGACGACGCTCTCGCCCTCCTTGATGAGCTGTCCGCCGACCTCGACGTCCTCCAGTGCCACGCGCGGCATGAGGTCGAGGGGGCTGATGAGGCGCATCATCTCGTCGACCGCGCCGGGCAGCAGGGTGGGTTCGGTGCGCAGGAGGTCCACCTGGTCGGGGTTCTCCAGCAGGAGGCCCACACCGGCGGTCAGCATGGCCTGCACCGGGGACTGGCCGGCGATGAAGATGAGGAAGCAGAGGTTGGCGAGTTCCGTCTTGCCGAGCGCGCCGGTCTTGACGTGCTTCTGGATGACGCGGCTGGTGGGGTCGTCGCCGGGGTTCTCCTCCTTGTCGTCGATGAACCGCAGGAAGTACTGCTGAAGGGCGACCATGCGGTGGGCGACCTCGTCGCCGACCTGGTGGTCGTCGGCGGCGGAGAGCGCCTTGTCGCGTACTTCGCGGCTGTCGCGCAGCCATGCCTGGAGGTCGGCGTAGTCCATGCCGAGGGCCCAGCAGGTGATGGTGCCGGAGAAGGGTTCGGCGAAGGAGGCCACGAGGTCGGCGGTGTTGCCGCCCGCCTCCATGGCGTCGATCAGCTCGTCGGCCTTGGCCTGCATGGCCTCGCGGAGTTGCTCCGCGCGGCGCATGGTGAACTCGCCGACGACCGCCTTGCGCTGCCCGGTGTGCTGCGGGGGGTCCATCGTGAACAGCATCGGGAAGGCCCGTGCCCCCTCGAACGCCTCGGCGTAGATGGGGTATCCGGGGTTGGTGATGTCGGAGCTGAACCGGGAGTCGTTCAGGATCGCCTGGGCCTGGTCGTGGCGGGTGATGTACCAGACGCGTTTGCCGTGGTAGAGGCGGCCCGGCGCGGGGGCTCCGGTGGCACGCAGCTCCCGGTACTCCTCGGGTGGCGCGTAGGGGCATCTTCTGAGCAGCGGGGCCTCGAACTCCCCGGCGAGGACGGCTTCGGACACAGGTTTTCCTTCGCTACGGAACAGGGCGGGCGGGGGATTCAGGCGGGGGATTCGCTACCAGCGCAGCAGGCACAGCCCGGCGGCCATGCCCGCGCCGAACCCGGCGAGCAGCAGCAGTTCCCCGTCGTGTACGTGCCCGTCGCGGACCGCCTCGTCGAGGGCGACGGGCACCGAGGCGGCGCCCATGTTGCCGTACTTGACCAGCGGGGTGTGGGTGCGGGCGGCGGTGAGGCCGCAGCGTTCGACGAGTTCGGCGAGCAGGACGCCGTTGGCCTGGTGCGGGACGAAGTGGTCGACGTCGTCGAGAGTGAGGCCGCTGCGCTCCAGCAAGGGGCCGATCATGGGCGGCAGGTTGGTCATGACGAAGTCGGCGACGCCCCGGCCGATCATCCGCAGGTGGTGTCCGCCGCCGTCGACGGTGGCGTGCGAGGCGGGGGTGCGGCTGCCGCCGCCCTCGATCCAGATGAGTTCGTGGGCGTCGCCGCGTCCGACGAGTTCGGTGCCGAGGATGCCGTGCCCGTCCGGGACTTCGCCGACGACGGCCGCTCCGGCGGCGTCGCCGAGGAGGACGGCGGTGCCGCGGTCGTCGTAGTCGAGGAAGCGGGAGTAGAGGTCGGCGCCGATGACGAGGGCGTGGCTGCCGGGGCGCTGGGCGACGAGGCCGCGGGCGATGTCGAGGGCGAAGACGAAGCCGGCGCAGGCGATGTTGACGTCGAAGCAGGCGGCGCGGCTCGCGCCGAGGACGTTCTGCACCAGGGAGGAGGTCGGCGGCAGGGGGGCGTCGCCGGTGGAGGTGGCGACGATCAGGTAGTCGACGCGGCCCGCGTCGAGGCCGGCCGCCTCCAGGGCCGCCGCTCCCGCCTTGTGGGCGAGGTCGGAGGTCGCTTCGTGGGGTGCGGCGTAGCGGCGGCCCTGGATGAGGGTGCGGCGGCCGATCCACTCGGCGGTGATGTTCGGGACGCGGCGTGCGATCTCCTCGTTGGTGATCTCCTCCTTGGGCAGGTAGGAGCCGGTGCCGAGGATGCCGAGGGCGGTCATACGGCGGCCTCCAGGGCGCCGGGGCCGACGGCCGCGAAGGGCCGCAGCGGGGTGATCCGGTCCTCGCCGATGCGGGCGCGGAGTTCGGGGTCGGTGACGCCGAGTCCGGGCTCGGGGGCGAGGCACAGCACGCCGACCTTGCCGATGTGCTGGTTGAGCTGGACGAGGCGGGTGGCCTCGCCGACCTCGGTGAGGGGGTAGAGGGTGGAGAGGGCGGGCATGATGCGGCCCTGTCCGAAGAGGCGGGCGCACTCCCACTGTTCGTGGAGGTTGGCGACGTGGCTGCCGATGATCCGCTTGAGTTTCATCCACAGGTACCGGTTGTCGTACTGGTGGCGGTAGCCGGTGCTGGAGCCGCAGGTGATGACGGTGCCGCCGCGCCG
>DATCQX010000358.1:0-7677 GCA_036569285.1 Streptomyces sp. | reverse complement strand
CTCTTGGGTGTCGCACAAATGTGCTTGCGGGGTCCGGGTCCGCTCTGGCTACCGTGCGGGAGGTCAGGGGGCTCAGGCGGGTGGGAGGAGTCGCGTGGTGCTGGGGAGCGCGGAGGCCGGGCTGTTGCGCCGGGTGGTGGGAGAGGGCGCGCGGGGGTGCGCGGAGGCGATGGCCGCGGAGATCGAGAAAACGGGCGGACCTGGGAGGGGAGCCGCCTAGGGGTACTCGGCAGGGGCCTGCCCAGGGGGTACTACGGGTACTCGGCGGGGCCTGCCCAAGAGGTACTACCGGTACTCAGCAGGGGCCTGCCCAGGAGGTGCCACCGGTACTTGGCGGGGCCCTGACCCAGGGGTACTACGGGTACTACGCCTCCTCCTCGTACGGCCCGCCCAACCCCCACCCCTGATACAGCGCGTCCGCGAACGCCTCCGCCATCCGGTGCTCGCCGCTCGCGTTGGGATGCGTCCCGTCGTACGTGTCGGTGTGGAAGTCGTACGTGGGAGGGAGGGACGCGAGGAGTAGGGGAGAACCCGGTTCGTCGAGGTCGGCGACCGTCTTCGCGAGGAGTTCGTTGAAGTGGGCGACCTGGTCGGCGAAGGCGGGGTCGGTGGCGGCGCGGATGTTGGGGATGACGGGGAGGAAGACGGCGCGGACGCGGGGGTTGGCGGAGCGGGCCGCGGTGATGAACGCGCGGGCGTTCTCGGCGGTTTGCTCCGCGTTCGTGTAGAAACCCAGGTCGATGAGGCCGAGGGAGACGAGCAGCACGTCCGCACGCCCGGCGCGCACCGCGTCGGCGATCAGGGGGGCCATGTGCAGCCAGCCCTCGCCCCAGCCGGCGAGGTGCCCGTAGGGGAAGTCGGGGTCGGCGTACGCGTACGAGTCGGGGGCGTCGGACCCCTGGTCGTAGAGCGTCTCGCGCGGCCCGACCAGCGTGAACGGGCCGCCGTACGTGGCGCACAGATGCCGCCAGAGACGGTACCGCCACGTGTGGTCGCCCGTACTGCCGATGGTCATGGAGTCACCTACGGGCATGAACCTGAGCATCCGCTCATGATGGACGATCACCGTCGGCGGCGGGGTGTGAGTCCCGACACCTCGCGTGTCGGCGCGGCCGGGATGGCAGGCTGGGGGGATGAGCCGACCGTTCGCCGTCCTCGCCGGGTTCCTGCTCGTGGGGGCGCTCGCCGTGCCCGCCTCCGCCGACGACGACGGCGGATTCACCATCAAGGACCCGCGGATCAAGGAGTCCAGCGGCCTCGCGGCCTCCCGCCAGCACCCGGGCGTCTACTGGACGCACAACGACAGCGGTTACGGCCCGCAGATCTACGCCGTCGACAGCGCCACCGGCGAGACGGTCGCCACGATCACGCTGCGCGGCGTCGGCACCCCCCGCGACGTCGAGGCGATCTCGATGGGCCCCGACAACCAGATCTATGTAGGGGACATCGGTGACAACTTCGACGGACGCTGGCCCTACCTCTGGATCTACCGGCTCCCCGAGCCGAAGGTGCTCAAGGACCAGACGGTGAGGGCGACCCAGTACATCGTGAAGTACTCGGACGGCGGGCGCGACGCCGAGTCGATGATGGTCCACCCGAAGACGGGCCGGGTCTACATCATCGACAAGAAGGAGGACGGCGGCCACCTCTACGAAGGCCCCGCCACGCTCTCCGCCTCCGGCGACAACATCTTCAAGCCGATAGCTCCCGTAGACCTCTGGGCCACCGACGCGGCCTTCTCGCCGGACGGCCGACAGCTGGCGGTACGGGGGTACTTCGGAGGGATCGCCTACGACTGGAACGGCGGCAAGATCAAGAAGACCGGCCGCCTCGACGTCCCGCTGCAACGGCAGGGCGAGTCCGTCACCTACTCCGCCGACGGCAGGAAGCTGCTGTACGGGAGCGAGGGCGAGGGGAGCGGCGTGGTCGCCCGGGACGCGCCGGATGCCGACAAGTCCTCGTCCCAGAAAGGGAGTTCGTCCTCCTCCAAGCCGGGGTCCGGTACGGATGACGGCGACTCCGGGGGCGGGGTGACGAAGGGGGCGCTCGCCGTCGCCGTCGTCTGCGCGGCGGTGTTCGGGCTGCGGCGGCTGCTGCGCCGGAGTTGAGACGGCGGGGGGTCGGGAGGTTCAGGAAGCCCGGGAAGTGATGCCGTACGTCTTGACGGGGTGATGGGACCGGTCTTCTCTGGGGGTGCGGGTATGGGAGCGCTCCCATTTGTTTCGGACCCGCACCTTCGAGAGGAACAAAGGGACATGTTCCGCAACGTGAGAAGGGTGCTGTGCGCGGTCGCCGCCGCGCTGCTGGTGCCCTTGGGGCTGGCGGCCACCGGGTCGGCGCAGGCCGCGGAGGCGCCGGGAGCCGGGTACTGGCACACCAGCGGTCGGCAGATCCTGGATTCGGCCGGGCAGCCGGTTCGGGTCGCCGGCATCAACTGGTTTGGCTTCGAAACGGGTAATTACGTCGTCCACGGCCTATGGTCGCGCGACTACAAGAGCATGATCGACCAGATGAAGTCGCTGGGCTACAACACGATCCGCATCCCGTACAGCGACGACATCTTCAAGTCCTCGACCGTTCCGAACAGTATCGACTTCTCCAGCGGCAAGAACGCCGACCTCCAGGGCCTCAACTCCCTCGGCGTGCTTGACAAGATCGTGTCGTACGCCGGCAAGGACGGCCTGCGCGTCATCCTCGACCGGCACCGCCCGGACTCCGGCGGGCAGTCCGCGCTCTGGTACACGGCCGCGGTACCGGAGTCGACCTGGATCGCCAACTTGAAGTCCATAGCCACCCGTTACGCCGGGAACCCGGCAGTCGTCGGCATCGACCTCCACAACGAGCCGCACGATCCGGCCTGTTGGGGCTGCGGGGACATGGCGACCGACTGGCGGCTGGCCGCTCAGCGCGCCGGCAACGCCGTCCTGTCGGTCAACCCGAACCTGCTGATCTTCGTGGAGGGCGTCCAGACCTTCAACGGCGTATCGGGTTGGTGGGGCGGCAACTTGATGGGCGTCGCGCAGTATCCCGTCCAACTCTCCGTCGCCAACCGGGTGGTGTACTCGGCGCACGACTACGCGACCAGCGTCGCCCAGCAGAGCTGGTTCAGCGACCCCACCTTCCCGAACAACATGCCGGGGATCTGGGACAAGTACTGGGGCTACATCTTCAAGCAGAACATCGCCCCGGTGTGGGTGGGCGAGTTCGGGACGACGCTCCAGGCGACCGTGGACCAGAAGTGGCTTGCCGCGCTGGTGAGTTACCTGCGTCCGACCTCGACGTACGGGGCCGACTCCTTCCACTGGACCTTCTGGTCGTGGAACCCCAACTCCGGTGACACCGGCGGGATTCTGAAGGACGACTGGCAGACCGTCGACACCGTGAAGGACGGGTACCTCGCCAGTGCCAAGGCGTCGGCCTTTCCGCCGGTCGGCGGTGGAGGCGGCGGGGGTGGAGGCGGCGGTGGCGGTGGGTCCACGGCCTCCTGCACCGCGACCTACGCCGTCACCAGCGACTGGGGCGGTGGCTTCAACGCCGAGGTGAAAGTGGTGAATTCGGGGACGGCGGCCATCTCGTCCTGGAAGGTCGCCTGGAACTTCCCCGGCTCCCAGCAGATCTCCAGCATGTGGAACGCGTCCTACACACAGACCGGGGCGTCGGTGACCGCGGCCAACGCGGCCCACAACGGGACTCTGTCCGCGGGGAGTTCGGCCACCTTCGGGTTCGGGGCCACGCCCGGCGGGGGCAGCGCGCCGGCCTTGACCTGCACAGCGGCCTGAACTGCGCGAAGGGCGCCCGGAGTTCACCGGGCGCCCTTCGTCGTCGTCCGCATGCGCGGCGGTCACGCCGTGGGACGGCGGGCAACCGCGCTGTGCGGCAAGGGGGTCAGAGGTGCTCGATCACGTAGTCGACGCACTTCGTGAGGGCCTCGACGTCCGCCGGGTCGATCGCCGGGAACATGGCGACGCGCAGCTGGTTGCGGCCGAGCTTGCGGTAGGGGTCGGTGTCGACGATGCCGTTGGCGCGCAGCACCTTGGCGATCGCGGCGGCGTCGATGTCGTCCGCGAAGTCGATCGTGCCGATGACCTGCGAGCGCTTCGCCGGGTCGGAGACGAACGGCGTCGCGTGCTTCGACTCCTCGGCCCAGGTGTAGAGGCGGGTGGAGGAGTCCTTCGTCCTGGAGGTGGAGAAGGACAGGCCGCCCTGGCCGTTGAGCCACTTGAGCTGCTCGTTCAGCAGGAAGAGGGTGGAGAGCGCCGGGGTGTTGTACGTCTGGTTCTTGCGGGAGTTGTCGATCGCCGTGGGGAGGCTGAAGAACTCCGGGACGTGCCGGCCGGAGGCGTGGACGCGCTCGGCGCGCTCGATCGCCGCCGGGGAGAAGACGCCGATCCACAGGCCGCCGTCGGAGGCGAAGGACTTCTGCGGGGCGAAGTAGTAGACGTCCGTCTCGGCGATGTCGACCGGGAGGCCGCCGGCGCCGGAGGTGGCGTCGACCAGGACCAGCGCGCCCTCGTCGGCGCCCGCGACGCGGCGGATCGGGGCCGCGACGCCGGTGGACGTCTCGTTGTGGGTGAACGCGTACACGTCCACCCCCGCCTCGGCCTGCGGCTCGGGGTGCGTGCCCGGGTCGGAGGAGATCACGGTGGGCTCGGCCAGCCAGGGGGCGAGCTTGGCGGCCTTGGCGAACTTCGAGCTGAACTCGCCGAAGGTGAGGTGCTGCGACTTGTTCTCGATCAACCCGTGGGTCGCGACGTCCCAGAACGCGGTCGAGCCACCGTTGCCGAGGACGACCTCGTAGCCCTCGGGGAGGGAGAACAGCGCGGAGATGCCCTCGCGGACCTCACCGACCAGGTTCTTCACCGGGGCTTGACGGTGGGACGTACCCAGGAGGGAGGTACCGGTCGCGGCGAGGGCGTCCAGAGCCTCCGTCCGCACCTTGGAGGGACCCGCGCCGAAACGACCGTCCGCGGGCTTGATGTCAGAGGGAATCCGGATCTCAGCCACGGGGGGAGGGTAGCCCTTAGGGGAAACCCGAGCGAAACGTGGTCCGTCGGGTGAGACGCCGTGACGGACGCCGGTTCAGGGGGCGTGAGGGCGGTTGGCCAGGGGGTACGTCTCCGGTACTACGGGGCTTACCAGGGGAGATCTTGAACGGCTCGGCCGGTGTCCCGGGGCGTCCGGCCTGATTTCCTGTACCCATGCCGAACCTGGAAGCGGATCTGCGCAAGGCCCTCCGAGGCGATGTCGGCTTCGACACGACCTCGCGGGCGCTGGTCACCATGGACGCCTCCAACTACCGGCGGGTCCCTCTCGGGGTGGTCGCTCCCCGGGACGACGCCGATGTGGCCGCCGCCCTGGAGATCTGCCGGGAGCACGGAGTACCCGTAGTACCCAGGGGTGGGGGCACCTCCATCGCCGGGCAGGCCACCGGGACCGGGGTCGTACTGGACTTCACCCGGCACATGAACCGCGTCCTCGACCTCGACCCCGGCACCCGGACCGCCGTCGTCCAGCCCGGACTGGTCCTCGACCGCCTCCAGGACGCCGCCGCCCCGCACGGCCTGCGCTTCGGCCCCGACCCCTCCACCCACAGCCGCTGCACCCTCGGCGGCATGATCGGCAACAACTCCTGCGGCTCCCACTCGGTGGCGTGGGGGACGACCGCCGACAACGTCCGCACCCTCGACGTCGTCACCGCGCGGGGCGCCGCGCTGACTCTGGGCCCGGACTGGGCAGGTAGCCCTGAAGGACTACGAAGGCTGGTCGAAACCGAGCTGGCCCGCCTGCGCACCGGCTTCCCCGACCTCCCCCGACGGATCTCCGGGTACGCCCTGGACGCCCTGCTCCCCGAGAAGGGCGCCGACACGGCCCGCGCCTACTGCGGCTCCGAGGGCACGCTCGCCGTCCTCACCCGGGCCACCGTCCGCCTCGTGGACATCCCCGGCGCACGGGCCCTCGCGGTCCTCGGCTACGGGGACGAGGGCGACGCGGCGGAGGCGGCGGCCGGACTGCTCCCCTACGGGCCCCTGACGGTCGAAGGCATGGCCGCGGATCTCGTACCCACGACCTACGGGTTGCCCCGAGGGGGCGCCTGGCTGTTCGTCGAGACCGGCGGGGAGACCCCCGACGAGGCACGGGCGCGGGGCGAGGCGATCGTCCGGGTGTCGGACGCCGTCGACGCCCTGGTCGTCACCGACCCCGCCGAACAGCGCGCCCTGTGGCGCATCCGGGAGGACGCGGGCGGTACGGCTACCCGGACACCGGACGGCAAGGAGGCGTGGCCCGGCTGGGAGGACTGCGCGGTGCCGCCGGCCCGGCTCGGCCCCTACCTGCGCGACTTCCGCGCCCTCCTCGCCGCGCACGGCCTGCACGGCACCCCCTACGGGCACTTCGGGGACGGCTGCATCCACGTCCGCATCGACTTCGACATCCTCACCGACCCTGGCATCGCCCGCTTCCGCCGGTTCTCCGAGGAACTGGCCGACCTCGTCGCCGCGCACGGCGGCTCGCTCTCCGGGGAACACGGCGACGGCCAGGCCCGCGCCGAACTGCTACCCAAGATGTACGGGGCGGA
Organism: Streptomyces sp.; assembly: GCA_036569285.1. Lineage (GTDB taxonomy): Bacteria > Actinomycetota > Actinomycetes > Streptomycetales > Streptomycetaceae > Streptomyces. Next base: position 1,103 of record DATCQX010000358.1, on the reverse strand, counting down.
GATGGTCGCCCTCTTCGAACACGTCAAGAACCTCTGGGACCCCGACGACCTCCTCAACCCCGGGATGCTCGTACGCCCCGCGCCCCTCGACACCAACCTCCGCTTCGCCCCGCTGCCCCGCGAACCCGTCCCGGTCGTCTTCGGCTACCCGGCCGACGGCGGCGACTTCTCGGCGGCCGTCCGCCGCTGCGTCGGGGTCGCCAAGTGCCGGACGACGACGGCCTCCGGCCCCGCCGTCATGTGCCCGTCGTTCCGCGCGACCGGTGAGGAGGCGCACTCCACCCGGGGCCGGGCGAGGCTCCTGCACGAGATGCTCGCCGGTGAACTCGTCACCGACGGCTGGCAGTCGACGGAGGTCCGCGACGCCCTCGACCTCTGCCTCTCCTGCAAGGGCTGCCGCTCGGACTGCCCCGTCGGCGTCGACATGGCCACCTACAAAGCGGAGTTCCTCCACCACCACTACGAGGGGCGACGCCGTCCCGCCGCGCACCACAGCATGGGACGGCTGCCGCTCTGGCTGCGGTGGATCGCCCGGACGCGCACCGCTCCCCTCGTCAACTCCCTCGCTTCTGTAAGGCCGTTGGCTCTTCTTGGGAAGCGGATCGGCGGGATCGCGCCCGAGCGGGAGATTCCACGTGTCGCCCCGGAGACGTTCAGCCGGTGGTGGCGGCGGAGGTTCAAGTCCGTGGTGAAGCAGGCGCAGGCACAGCGGCGGCTGCCGGACCAGTGGAAGCGGGCGGGGCGGATGGTCGTGCTCTGGCCGGACACGTTCACTGAGCATCTGTCACCAGATGTCGGCAAAGCGGCAGTTCGAGTCTTGGAGGCGGCCGGGATGACGGTGCTTCTGCCGCCGACCGTGCGGTGGAAGGACGGGACGATGCCGTGGGCGGTGCGGCGGGGGAGGGTGTGCTGTGGGCTGACGTATGTGTCCACGGGGCAGTTGGACCGGGCGCGGGCTGTGTTGCGGGAGACGTTGGACCTGCTCGATCCGTATCTGGTCTCGGTGGAGGAGTTGTGGGAGGAGGCGGCGCTGACGGCGGCTGGGTGGGGTGCGGAGGAGAGCGGCGGGGGCGGTGAACTCGGTGTTCTCGACGGGGCGGGCG
>DATCQX010000357.1:0-14230 GCA_036569285.1 Streptomyces sp. | reverse complement strand
GGGTGTACTTCGCGAGCTTCGTCCAGCCGAAGTTCTCCTGCATCTTCGCGTGCAGGAAGTACTGGTTGATGGCCGTCAGCTCACCCGTGAGCTGCTCGTTGAGGAATTCGATGACTTCCGGGTCGCCCTGCATCGCCAAGGTTCCTTCCGTAAGGGATCTGTGGGGGAAGACGCGGCAGATGATGGCACCGGTACGGAAGATCGTCCAGTAAGTGGTGGCTTAGTAAGTAAATGCATGCTTAGTTCTGATTGCCCCGATTTTCGGGTTCGTATTCGTGTCTGTCAGGATGGGGGCCATGGGTCGTCCGGTGGAGCGGGAATCAGGGGAGAACAGACCGTCCGAGCTTCCACCGGGGCAGCGACTCCAGCGGGGCTGGCCGGTCACGCACTACGGACCCGTCCCCAAGTTCCGTCCCGAGCGCTGGGACTTCCGCGTCTTCGGGGCCACCGCCGACGGTGAGAAACACAGCTGGACCCACGAGGAGTTCGCCGCCCTCCCGTACACGACCGTCGTCGGCGACCTGCACTGCGTCACCAAATTCAGCATGCTCGGCGCGGAATGGGGCGGGGTGCCGGCGAGCGCCGTCCTCGACGCCGCCCCGCCGGCGGCCGGCGTCACCCACGTCATGGTCTGGGCCGAGTACGGCTACAGCGCCAACCTCCGCCTCGCCGACTTCACCGACCCCCACACCCTCTTCGCCACCCACAAGGACGGCGAACTCCTCACCGCCGAACACGGATTTCCGCTGCGTCTCGTCGTCCCCCATCTGTACGCCTGGAAAGGGCCCAAATGGGTGCGGGGGATCGAGTACATGACGGCCGACCGGCGGGGGTTCTGGGAGGAGCGGGGCTACCACAACATCGGCGACCCCTGGCGCGAGCAGCGTTACTCGTACCAGGAGGGGCCGGGGGAGGGGCCGGAGCTGTGAGGTTCAGTGGTGGTGCTGGTGGACGACCGCGTGTCCCTTGCCGCGTCCGATCATCCACTTGTTCACCGGGACGGTGAGGAGGAAGGCGAGCGCGAGGGAGATCGCGAGGGAGCCCCAGAACAGGGCGTCCGCGAGCTTCGCGTCCATCGCGTCCGGCCACAGTGCGATGACCCCGTTGTCGATCAGCTCCATCACCGCGATCGACAGGGTGTCCGCGGCGAGCGCCACCCGGACGGCCGCCTTGAGGCCGAGGCCGCTCTTGAGGACGCCCCTCAGGGTGAGCGAGTAGCCGAAGAAGAACGCGAGGACGATCGCGAGAATCGTTGTCGCCAGGTTTCCCCATCCGGCCGCTGTGCCGATCACCATCCCCAGTACCTCGCCGATGGCGCAGCCGGTGAGGCAGTGCAGGGTCGCCTGGACCGCCATGGACCAGCTTGCGGTGGGGGTGGGGTGGTGTGCGTGGGGTGAGTGCTGGGGGTGATGTGCGTGCGCCTCGTGCTGCATGGCGACTCCCGAGGTCGGGGGGTGGGCTTGCCTCGGAGGGGAACGCTATACCCCTGGGGGGTATTCCCCAAGGGGGTGGCCGTCCCGAAGTTCCCTCACCCGTCCCGAAGTCTCTTCAGCCGTCCCGAAATTTCTTCAGCCGCGCCACATCCGCCGCGTGCCCCTCCTTGCCGCCGGGGGTCTCGATGATCAGGGGGACGTTCTCTGTCGCCGGGTGGGTCATGAGGGCGCGGAAGGGGTCCTCCCCGATGTGGCCGGCGCCGATGTTCTCGTGGCGGTCCTTGTGCGCGCCGACGACGTCCTTCGAGTCGTTGGCGTGGATCAGCTTGAGGCGGCCCTCACCGACCGTGTCGACCAGGAGATCCAGCGTCTGGTGCATGCCGCTCGGGCCGGTCAGGTCGTGGCCCGCCGCGAAGATGTGGCAGGTGTCCAGGCAGACGCCGAGCTTCGGATGCGCGTCCAGGGCCTCGAAGTACGGCCCGAAGTCCCAGGTCCGCGAACACAGCGACGACCCCTGCCCGGCCGTCGACTCCAGCAGCAGGAACGGGTCGTCGTCATGCGTCAGCTCGTCCAGCAGCGGCAGCAGATACCTGCGGACCTGCTTGAGCGCGACACTCCGCTCCCGCCCGCCGGTCGCGCTCCCCGTGTGGACGACGACGCCGAGCGCCCCGATCTCCCGCCCCCGCCGCAGCGAATGCCGCATCGACTCCACCGACTTCTCCACGGTCGCCTCCGTGTGCGACCCGAAGTTGATCAGGTAGGGCGCGTGCACGTACGCCGGCAGCTTCCTCTCCTCACACGCCTCCCTGAACGCCTCGTCCTGCCGCGGGTTCCCCACCGGCGTCGCCCACCCCCGCGGGTTCGCCACGAAGACCTGCACGGTCTCCGCCTTCAGCTCCTGGGCGTACGACAGCCCCACGGAGTGCAGACCACCGGCCACGGGGACATGGCCGCCTACGGGGTTACGGGAGGGGAAGTTCACGGGTCCAGGGTGTCATGGGGGCGGGGGTCGCCCGGCAGCCGCCTCAGCGGATCGTGATCGTGATCGTCGAGCCCTTCGGGGCGGTGTCCCCGGCGGAGACCGACTGCTTCTTCACCGTGTCGCCGAAGAGGCCGAGGAGGCCGCGGTCTTCCTCGACCTTGAAGCCGGACTGTTCGAGGAGTGACTTGGCGTCGTCCACGCTGGAGCCGACGACATCGGGGACCTCGACCATTTCCGGGCCCTTGGAGAGGGTGAGGGTGATGGTGTCGCCGGCGGCGGCCTGGGTGTCGGCGGCGGGGGACTGGTCGGCGACCTTGCCCTTGTCGAGGTCGGAGTTGACCTGGGCCGAGGAGATGGTCACCTTCAGACCGGCCTTCTCCAGCGCCGCCGTCGCCTCGTCGAGGTCCTGACCGGTGACGTCGGGGACGTCGATGGCCGCGCCCTTGCTGACGACGAGGGCGACGGCGGAGCCGGTGCGCCGGGAGGTGCCGACCGCAGGGGACGTCCGGATGACGGAGCCGGGGGCGACGGAGTCGTCGAACTCGCTGGTGACGAGGCCCGTTTCGAGGCCCACGGAGGCGAGCCGCTCGGTGGCCCGGGCCTGGGGGAGACCGGTGACGGGAGGGACACGGACGGTCTGGGGGCCGTCCGAGACGGTGAGCGTGACCGAGTCGTTCTTGCGGATGCGCGCCCCCGGTGAGGGATCCGTGCTGATGACGGTCCCGCGCTCCACCGTGTCGCTGTACGCGTGCTTCACCGAGTCGACGACGAGTCCGGCGTCGTCCAGCCGCTTCCTGGCGACCGCCTCGGTCTGCGTGAGAACCGCCGGGACGTTCGTGAACTGACCGGAGTTGATGTACCAGACGCCGGTCCCGACCCCCAGCACCAGCAGCACACCGGCGACGAGAGCCACGACACCCCGCCGACGCCGCACGCGACTGCGCCGGGGCGGCGGAGGGGGCGCCTCGAAACGGGACGTGTGCTGGACGTCGTCCTCGTTCACCGGCAGCGGACGCGGCACCGTCAGCGACCGGGGGATGACGCTGGTGCGGTCCCCGGCGATGTCGTGCTCCGACGCCGTCGACTGCGGCGGCAACGCGTCGAGCTGCTCCTCGCTGAGCGCCGCGCGGGCCGTGCGGACGAGGCCGAGCAGCTCCACCGCGTCGTTCGGCCGGACGTCCGGCGTGCGGGCCGTCGCCGATGCGACCAGCTCGTCCAGCTCGAAGGCGAGCCCCGGGACGACCGCCGAGGGCGGCGGCACGTCCTCGTGGAGGTGCTTGTAGAGGACGACCGCCGGCGTCTCCCCCTCGTGCGGCTGGCCGCCCGTGAGCATCTCGTACAGCACGACCCCGCACGCGTACACGTCCACGCGCGCGTCCGCCGTCCCGCCCTCCGCCTGCTCCGGCGCGAGGTACGCGACCGTCCCGAGGACGCTCCCGCTGCTCTCGGTGACCGTGCCCACGCTCCGCACCAGCCCGAAGTCGGCGACCTTGACCCGGCCGTCGTCCCCTATCAGCACGTTCTCCGGCTTCATGTCCCGGTGCACGAACCCCGCGCGGTGCGCGGCGCCCAGCGCGGCGAGCACCGGTTCGAGGATGTCGAGCGCGGCCCGCGGCTGCAGCGCGCCCCGCTCCCGCAGCACGTCCCGCAGGGTGCACCCGGCGATGTACTCCATCGCCAGGTACACGTACGGCCCGTCGGTCCCCTGGTCGAAGACCTGCACCACGTTCGGATGCGCCAGCCGCGCGACCGACTTCGCCTCCCGGATGAACCGGTCCACGAACACCGCGTCCGCCGCCAGCGCGGGATGCATCACCTTCACGGCCAGCACACGGTCGAGCCGCATGTCCACGGCCCGGTAGACCGTGGCCATCCCGCCCACCGCGATCCGCGCCTCGACGCGATAACGCCTGTCGAGCACCTGCCCGACGAGAGGGTCCTGAAGGGTCGTATCCACGCGGCCGAGTCTACGAGCCCCCACTGACAGCCTGATCCTCCGCAGCCCGATGGGGACGGGGTTGTGACGTGCGGACGCGTGGATTCCGGGGGCGCCGGCCGCCCCCAGTGGCGGGGATCACGGTCAGAACGCGGGCCGCTCCGGGTCGAACGCGGCCAGCCCCTCCGCCGGGGACGACGCCTGCGCGAAGTACCGGCGCGGGATGCGCCCCGCGAGCCGCGCCAGCCGCCCCGCGTCGACCGCGTACCGCATCGCCGACGCCATCCGCTCCGGGTCCTGCGCCCGCGTCACCGCGGTCGCCAGCATCACGGCGTCGCACCCCAGCTCCATCGCGAACGCCACATCGGACGCCGTCCCGGCCCCCGCGTCCAGAATCACCGGCACGCGCGCGTTCTCGACGATCAGCTGGAAGTTGTGCGGATTGCGGATACCGAGCCCCGACCCGATCGGAGACCCGAGCGGCAGCACCGCCGCGCAGCCCACGTCCTCCAGCTTCCGCGCGAGCACCGGATCGTCGTTGGTGTACGGCAGGACGGTGAACCCGTCGTCCACCAGCGTCTCGGCCGCCTCCAGCAGCTCCACCGGGTCCGGCAGGAGGGTCCGCTCGTCCGCGACCACCTCGACCTTGATCAGGGACGTCCCGAGCGCCTCCCGCGCGAGACGGGCGGTCAGAACGGCCTCCTTGGCGGTGAAACAGCCGGCCGTATTGGGCAGCACCCGGATGCCGAGCCGGTCGAGAACGGACAGAACCGATCCCTGGACGGACGGGTTCACGCGCCGCATCGCGACCGTCGTCATCTCCGTACCGGACGCCACGAGCGCCCGCTCCATCACGTCCAGACTCGGCGCCCCGCCGGTCCCCATGATCAGCCGTGACGAGAACGCGGTACCACCCAGCAGAAACGGATCGTCAGCCATGGTTCAGCCTCCCTGTACGGCGGTCAGGACTTCCACCCGGTCGCCCTCCGCGAGGGCGGTGGTCGCCCACCGCGCGCGCGGGACGACGGTTTCGTTCAGCGCGGCGGCGACCCCGGACGGCGCCGGAGTGAGCGTCCGCACGACGCCCTCCAGCACCGTCCCGGCGTCGAACTCCCGAGGCTCCCCGTTGACCGAGATGCTCATGCGACCGGCCGGGACGTTCATACGACGGACTCCAGGGTCGAGTCGGCACCGAAGCGCCGGGGCGTGAAAGGAAGGGCCTCCTCGGGCAGCTCACCGCAGGTCAGCGCGTGCGCGAGCACGTCCCCGGTGACCGGCGTCAGCAGGACGCCGTTGCGGTAGTGCCCGGTCGCGAGCAGCAGACCCGGCAGGGCGGTCGGGCCGAGGAGAGGCGCGTTGTCGGGCGACCCGGGCCGCAGCCCCGCGCGGGTCTCGGTGAGCGGCAGCTCGGTGATCCCGGGCACCAGCTCGTGCGCGTCCCGCAGCAGCTCGTACACGCCCCCGGCGGTGACGACCGTGTCCCAGCCCTGCTCCTCACTGGTCGCCCCCACGACCAGCTCCCCGTTCGCGCGCGGCACCAGATACACCTGGCTCCCGCGCACCACGGCCCGCACGGTACGGCTCAGGAAAGGCGCATACGCCGCCGGCACGGCCAGCCGCAGCACCTGCCCCTTCACGGGCCGCACCGGCGGCCGGACGGCGTCCGGGACCCCCGCGAGCCGCCCGCTCAGGCTCCCCGCGGCGAGGACGACCTGACCGGCGCCGAAAAACGCGCCCCCGCGCGCGTGCACGCCGGTCGCACGGTCCCCGGCGACCTCCAGCCGCTCCGCCCACTCCCGGTGGAAGGTGACCCCGGCGTGCCAGCAGGCGGCGACCAGCGCGGCGGCGAGCCGGCGCGGGTCCACCTGATGGTCCCCGTCGACCCGCAGCCCCCCGCGCACCCCCGGCGCCAGCATCGGCTCCAGCCGGCGGCACTCCCGCCCGGCCAGCCACGTCGAGTCCAGCCCCGACCGCTGCTGCAACTCGTGCAGGTCCCGCAGATGGGCGCGGTCGTCCGCGTCGAGCGCGACCGCGAGGGTCCCGCAGCGCCGGTAGCCGACGTCGTACCCGGTCGCCTCGGTCAGCTCGGCCACGAAATCGGGGTACCGGCGCGCGGAGTCGAGGTTCAGGGCGAGGAGGGTCTGCTCGCCGTGGTGCAGTTCGGTGACGGCGGCCAGCATCCCGGCGGCCACCTCGGCGGCCCCGCCGCCCGGCTCCGGATCGAGCACCGCGGCCCTCAGACCGCGCTGCGCGGCCCGCCACGCGGTCACCAGGCCGATGATGCCGCCCCCGACCACGAGGACGTCAGACGGACGTGCAGACGGCATAGGCGTCCAGCCCCTTCCCTTCGCCGGCATGACCCGGATCAGGTTCGTACGGTCGGAGGCCGGCCAGCCTCCCTCTCAGCCCGGTGCGTCCGGGCTCCCGCGAGTGCTTTACGTTGGCCACCCACCCTAGCCCGCACCCCCCACACCTCGTAAAGGGAGCCTCAGTTGACGCCGCAGACTCTGGACGGCCTCGTCTTCGCCCCCGTGGCCGACCAGGCGCCCGGCCAGGTCGGCACCGGCACCCGCTTCACGTACCACGAGACCGACGGCGTGATCTGGGCCGACTACGCGGGCGGCGACATCGTCCGCGGCCATCTCGTCGGCACGCGCGCGGGCGACCGGATCGACTTCCGGTACGTCCAACTGCGTACCGACGGAACGACCGCTTCCGGCCACTGCGTCTCGACCGTCGTCACCCTCCCGGACGGCCGCCTGCGGCTCGACGAGACGTGGGCGTGGGAGTCCGAGGAAGGCACCGGTACGAGCGTTGTGGAACAGGTCACGGAATCGGCCCACTGACTGACCCGCCGTCACGTGTCTATGGTGATCGAGTGAGCGAGCAGACGCAGGAAGCAGACGCCCCGCGCGTGGTCGTCGTCGGTGCGGGGATGGCCGGGGTGCAGACGGCTGTGGCCCTGCGCGAACAGGGCTTCACCGGCACGGTCACCGTCATCGGCGCGGAACCCCACCAGCCGTACGACCGCCCACCGCTCTCCAAGGCCGTCCTCCTCGGCAAGACCGACGGCTCGGCCTTCGACATCGACTTCACCGCCCTCGGCATCGACCTCCTCCTCGGCCGCGAGGCCCTCGCCGTCCACCCCCGGGAACACGTCCTCGACACCGACGGCGGCCCCGTCCCGTACGACGTCCTCGTCCTGGCCACCGGCGCCGAACCGATCGTCCTGCCCGGCACCGAGGGCGTCCCCGGCGTGCACCTCCTGCGCACCCTCGACGACGCGGAACGCCTGCGGCCCGTCCTCGCCGACCAGCACGACGTCGTGGTCGTCGGCGCCGGCTGGATCGGCGCGGAGTTCGCCACCGCCGCGCGCGAGGCGGGCTGTACGGTCACCGTCGTCGAAGCCGCCGACCGGCCCCTCGCGGGCGCCCTCCCGGCCGAGGTCGCCGCACCCATGACCGCCTGGTACGCCGACCTCGGCGTCGAACTGCGCACCCACGCGCGCGTACGCGCCGTCGAACCCGGCGCCGTGCTCCTCGACGACGGCACGCGCATCCCCGCGGGCGCCGTCCTCGTCGGCATCGGCGCGCGGCCCGCCACCGGGTGGCTCGCCGGGTCCGGCATCGACCTCGGCACGCGCGGCGAGGTCGTCACCGACGACCATCTCCGGGCCTCCGTGCCCGACGTCTACGCCGTCGGCGACTGCGCCTCCTTCCCCTCAGCGCGGTACGCCGAACGCCTCCTGATCCACCACTGGGACAACGCGCTCCAGGGGCCCCGCACGGTCGCCGCGAACATCCTCGCGGGCGCCACCGGGGCGCCTCTCGTCGCCTACGACCCCGTCCCGTACTTCTGGTCCGAGCAGTTCGGGCGGTTCGTGCAGTACGCCGGGCACCACACCGGCGCGGACGCGATGGTGTGGCGCGGGGACTTCGCCGGGCCCGCCTGGTCCGTCTGCTGGCTGCGGGAAGGGCGGCTGGTCGCGCTGCTGGCGGTCGGCAGGCCCCGGGATCTGGCGCAGGGGCGGCGGTTGATCGAGGCGGGGGCTGTGATGGATGTGGAGGTGCTGGGGGACGCGGGGGCGCCGTTGAAGTCGGCGGTGGTGTGAGGGGCGGGGTGCGAGGGGCTGGTGGGTGTGGGGGCGTGAGGGGCGGGGGCGGTGTCGTACCTGAGGGCTACGGCGCCGGTGGCGAGGTGTACGGGGGTTCCCTGAGGGGTGTTTCAGGGGGGTCTCGGGGGCGGGTGGGGGACCGGTCCGGGTGGTCCCGGCTTCCGCGTGTCAGTGGCAGATGGCAGGCTTGATGCCGTGACCGAGATTGACACGAGGATCGACGCGCTCGTCCCCGCCTGGCTGACCCTGCCCGACATCGCCGAACAGCTCGAAGAGGAGGTGACCCGCGTACGGCAGCTCGTCAAGGACGGCCAGCTGATCGCCGTCCGCCGAGGCGAGAACCGCGCGCTGCACGTCCCCGCCGCCTTCATCGACGGCGACAAGATCGTCAAGGGCCTCCCCGGGCTCCTGACGGTCCTTCGGGACGACGGCTTCACGGTCGAGGAGATGATCGAGTGGCTCTTCACCCCTGACCCCACCCTCCCCGGCACCCCGGCCCAGGCACTCCAGGAGAACCGAGGCACCGAGGTCAAACGCCGCGCCCAGGCCCTGGCCGTCTGAACCACCCGGAGCGATACGGCCGCGAGGTGAGAGACGCGGCCGTGCGGGGCCCTTCGGGCGGACATGCGAGTCGATGCCGGTGCCGTGCGGGAGCGGCGGGGCCGGTGTTCAGCGGGGCGATGAGGTCTCCGCAGGGCTGTGGGGCGGCGGGGCCGTGCTGGGTCGCTGTTCGGCAGGTGATGCGTTCTCCTGCTCAGGGCTGTGGCCCAGGGGCGGAGGGCAGTCCTGGGCGGGCCGGTCGCGGTCCGGCGGGAGCGCGGCGATGGGCCGTCGGCTGTCTGCGGCGGCGTCGTGGCTGGGCGTGCTCACGCGGGGAGCCGCAGATCAGGCACAGTTCCGTGCCTCTTCAGGGCGCTGCCCCACCGCAGCGAACCCCACCAAGACCGCTTGGCCCCACAGGGCGGCGGCCTGGCCTCCGAGGGCGCCGGGCGTGAGATGTGTCGCGCCCAGTCCAAGGAGGCGGGTGTCTCTGGCCTTCGGGGGCGCTGGGGCGGGGGTTGCGGGGGGCCGTCGTTTCGGGGTGCCCGGTGAGCTGGGCGTCTCGATCGGCCCGGGGTTCGGGGGCGTCGGCGAGGAGACGACTGAGGTCGGTGCGCAGCAGGCCGTCATCGGCACGCCTGGTGCCGCGTCAGCCGCTGCTCCGGTGCCGGATGCCGCTCCGGCCCCCGTTGCCGCCCCGGCTCCGGTCGCTGAGACGTCCGCCTCTCGGTCCCGGCTGCTCCCTCCCGCGGGTCGCCGCCGCCCTGAGCGGTCCTGGTGAAGTCCACTGCGGTCGGGCAACGCCCCAAGGGGGCGCGGGACCGCATCTGACATGCGGCCACCGCCGCGCTGGGGGTACCTCCCTGCTCGAAGAGCTTGGGGGAGCGACCAGCCACGATGAAGCCGCAGACAACCGACGGCCCGTCACCGCACCTCCAGCGGAGCGCTCAGCGCCCCCACCCCGGCAACCCGTCCGCGCACCCTTGCGACCCGTCCGTCCGCCCCGGCAGTCTGGCCCCGCACCCTGGCGACCCGTCCGTGCACGTCGGCAACCCGCCCGCGGCGACGGACCCTCGACAGCCCCGCACCCCCACCGCCCCCGAAACCCACCACCCACCGACCCACCCGGGAGAACCCACCGTGTCCGACGCCGCAGCTCGACTCGCCGACGCCCGTCTCTACCTCTGCGTCGACGCGAGGAAACGCCAGGGAGATCTCCCGGAGTTTCTGGATGCGGTGCTCGCCGGGGGAGTGGACATCGTGCAGCTCAGGGACAAGGGGATGGAGGCCGGTGAGGAACTGGAGCACCTCGGTGTGTTCGCGGAGGCGTGCGCGCGGCACGGGAAGCTGCTCGCCGTGAACGACCGGGCGGACGTGGCGCACGCGGCCAGCGCGGACGTCCTGCACCTGGGGCAGGGCGACCTCCCGGTGCCGGCGGCGCGGGCGATCCTGGGCGCGCGGACGCTGATAGGCCGCTCCACGCACGCGAACGCGGAGGCGGAGGCCGCCGCCGTCCAGGAGGGCGTCGACTACTTCTGCACCGGCCCCTGCTGGCCCACCCCCACCAAGCCCGGCCGCCACGCCCCCGGCCTCGACCTGGTCCGCCACACCGCCTCCCTGAACACCGACCGCCCCTGGTTCGCCATCGGCGGCATCGACCTCACCAACCTCGACGAGGTCCTGGAGGCGGGCGCCCGCCGCGTGGTCGTCGTCCGCGCGATCTCCGAGGCGGACGACCCCGGCGAGGCGGCGGCGCGCTTCGCGAAGCGGCTGCGGGCCGCATAACGGACATCGCCGTCCGGTATGTGGACGCCACCCCTATGGATTAGGGCATTTTCCCCCAGGCTGGTTGGGGTAGTGGCCCCGCCCTGACTAACCTGCGGGTATGGCCCTCGGAACCGCATCCACAAGGACCGACCGCGCGCGCACGGTGCGTGACATTCTGGCGTCCGGCAAGACGACGTACTCGTTCGAGTTCTCGGCCCCGAAGACGCCGAAGGGCGAACGGAGCCTGTGGAGCGCGCTCAGGCGAGTCGAGGCGGTGGCACCGGACTTCGTGTCGGTGACCTACGGCGCCGGCGGCTCCACCCGCGCGGGGACGGTCAAGGAGACCCAGCAGATCGTCGCCGACACGACGCTCACGCCCGTCGCCCACCTGACCGCCGTCAACCACTCCATCGCCGAACTGCGCAACATCATCGGCCAGTACGCGGACGCCGGTATCCGCAACATGCTCGCCGTCCGGGGCGACCCGCCCGGCGACCCCATGGCCGAGTGGGTCGCGCACCCGAGCGGACTGACCTACGCGGCCGAACTGGTCCGCCTGATCAAGGAGTCCGGCGACTTCTGCGTCGGTGTCGCCGCGTTCCCCGAGATGCACCCCCGCTCGGACCACTGGGACACGGACGTCGCGCACTTCGTCGACAAGTGCCGCGCGGGCGCCGACTACGCGATCACCCAGATGTTCTTCCAGCCCGAGTCCTACCTGCGCCTGCGCGACCGCGTCGCCGCCGCGGGTTGCGACACACCGGTCATCCCGGAGATCATGCCGGTCACCAGCGTCCGCATGCTGGAACGGCTCCCGCAGCTCAGCAACGCGGTCATCCCGGCCGTCCTCCAGGAACGGATCCTCGCGGCGAAGGACGATCCGGCCGCTGTACGCTCCATCGGTATCGAATTCGCCACGGAGTTCTGCGCGCGGCTGCTCGCCGAGGGCGTCCCCGGACTGCACTTCATCACGCTCAACAACTCCACGGCGTCGCTGGAAATCTACGAGAACCTTGGCCTGCACCATCCCCCGCGGGCCTAGACCGGTCGCACCGGAATAGGACACACTGCGTAGCGGCCACTGGGAGAAGAGGGGCGTACATGGGCTGGACGGTCCTCTACATCGCGTTCGGCGTCGTCGCGCTCTGGCTGCTCGGCGAGGTGCTGTTGCAGTACAAGGCGCGGCTGCGCTGGCGGCTGCTGGCGTTCGTCGGCTTCCTGGGCGTCGTCTTCGGTGTCCTGATTCCATCGGTCCCGGTGATCGCCGTCGGCGCCGTCGCGTTCGCGATCGGCCAGACGTACGTCACGCTCTCGTTCCGCAAGGGCTTCGAGTCCGGCTGGGCGTTCAAGCGCCCCGCGGGCGCGGAGGGCCTCATGGCCGGCGGAGCGGGCCTCATGAAGCCGGGGGGCTTCACGAAGCGCCGCAAGGGCAAGTCCGACGACGCCGCCGACGATCCCGCCGCCCCCGTGCCCCCGCTTCCCGGCATGGCCGCGAGCGCCGTCCCGGACGACCCCTTCGGCCAGGACGCCGACCCGGCCCTCGACGCCGCGGCCACCGCCGCCTTCGAACGCGCCACCAGCGCCTACGACGACGACTACGACCGCGACGACGTCTTCACCCCGGCCCGCCCGATGCACCAGACCGCCGACACCACCGCGGTCTACGAGCCCCAGCCGATGCCCGACGAGACCGGTACCTACGGCGTCTACAGCGACTCCGCGTACACGGCGGCCACCGGCCAGAGCACCGACGCCTACGGCTACTCCGGGTACGAGCAGCAGCAGGGCTACGGCTACGACACGGGCGGCGAGCAGCAGCAGTACGCCGCCTACTCCGACCCGTACATCGGCACCCAGCCCTACAGCACCGGCTCGTACGACACCACCGGCTACGACCAGCAGTACGCCCAACAGGGCTACACCCAGGACCAGTACGGCCAGCAGCAGAGCTACACCGAAACCCCCGCCGGCGGCGTCTGGGTCCCCCAGCAGCGCAACACCGACGACCCGCCCTATGCCGCCGACCTCCCGGCCGACCAGCAGTACTACCAGGACGGCCAGCCCCACCAGCACAACAGCAACGGGTACGACGAGCAGCAGTACCGTTTCTGACGGGCCGCTGTTCTCGACGGGCACTTGCTTCTGGCGGGTGCCCGTTTCTCATGCGCCCCGTCTCCGACGAGCCGCCTCAACGCGTCACTGCGACCCCCTGAACTCCAGCCCCTCCACGATCAGCCCCGCCACCAGCGCGCCCGACATGCCCGCGTGCGCCAGCCCTCCGCCGGGGTGGGACCAGCCGCCCACGGTGAAGAGGCCGGGCAGGGCGGTGGTGTTGGCGGGGTGCAGGAGCCGGCCCGATGCCGCTGCCAGCGAGGGCGCCGGGAGCGAGCCGCCTGCCGCGCCGGTCGCCGCTGCGATGTCCGCCGGGGTCAGCGTCTCCTGCCACAGGATCCGCTCGCGCAGGCCGGGGACGGCGCGTTCGGCGGCGGTGAGGACCGCCTCCGCCGTATCCCGGTGATCCCCCTCGGCGCCGGCCGGGACCGTGGCCGTCAGGACCATCGCCTCGTGGTCCGCGTCCGGGACGAGGGAGGGGTCGTCCGGGCGCAGGACGGTGACCGTGGGGTGCGCCGGGGGCGTCGGAGCCGTCCCGAAGAGCGACGTCAGCTCGGAGTCGCGGTCCTGGGTGTGGACGACCGTGCGGTGCGCGGTGCCCGGCGGGCGGGCGCCACGCAGGGCCAGCAGCAGCGTCAGCCGGCTGGGCAGGCCCCGCTGCGACGGCACCTCGCCCTCCCCGCGCGCGGGGACACCGGCGAGACCCGGGGCGGTGCCGGCGACGACGAAGTCCGCGTCCACGGTCTCGCCCCCGGCCAGCTCCACGCCCGCCGCCCTGCCGTCCTTCTCCACGACCCGGGTGACCTCCGCGCCGAACACGAACTCCACCCGCCGCGCGAGACACCGCTCGTACACCGCGCGCGCCAGCTCCCGCAGGCCGCCCTCGACGTACCAGGTGCCGAACGCGTGCTCCATGTACGGCAGGACGGCCGCGCTCGCCGGGGTCGCGCGCGGGTCGAGCCCGTACGCGAGGGCGTGGCTCTCCAGAAGGGCCGCCAGACGGCCGTCCCGCAGCTCCCAGGCGCCGACCTCGGCCAGGGTGGCCGCCCTGCGGGTGCGCAGGACGCGCTTGTGCGGCACCGAGGGGTACGGCTCCTGTGCCGCCAGCACCTGCCAGTTCGGCCACAGGGGCTCCTCCAGCAACGGCCGCCGCGAGCGGTCCCACGCCTCCCGCGCGCGCACCAGGAAGTCCCCCCACCGGATCCCGGCGCCCTTCCCCAACGCCCCGTCCAGCGCGGCCACCACACCCGCGCGCGAGGCGTTCGGCAGCGTCACCTCACTGCCGTCCGCGAACACGTGCCGCGCCGACGGATCGACCTGCGTCAGCCCGACGCACTCCTCCAACG
>DATCQX010000356.1:0-15374 GCA_036569285.1 Streptomyces sp. | reverse complement strand
AGCAGAAGAAGCGCCGCGGCAAGCTGCCCCTCCTCGCCGGCCTCGTCGTCGTCGCGGGCGCGGGCGTGTACGGCGCCGGTCTGCTGATGAACCACTCCGACGTCCCCAAGGGCACCACCGTCCTCGGCGTCGACATCGGCGGCTCCACGCGCGACGACGCCGTCAAGAAGCTCGACAAGGCGTTCCGCGCCAACGCGATGGACACCAAGCTGAAGCTGACCGTCGGCGGCAAGCAGGTCACGCTCCAGCCCGACCAGGCCGGCCTCCAGTTCGACATCCCGGCGACCGTCGACGCCGCCGCCAAGAGCGACTACAACCCGGTCTCCGTCGTCGGCGCCCTCTTCGGCCAGCAGCGGGTCGTCGAACCCGAGATGCCGGTCGACGAGGAGAAGCTCCAGGCGGCCCTGGAGAGCGCGTCCGGCTCCGCCTCGTCCTCCGACGGCACCATCAAGTTCGAGGGCGGCAAGGCCGTCGCCGTCTACGGCAAGCCCGGCGAGGGCATCGACACCGCCAAGGCGCTGCCCGCCGTCGAGGAGGCGTACCGCAAGCAGGTGGAGACCGGCACCGCGACCGCCGTCACCGTCCCGACGACGACGAAACAGCCGACGGTCTCCAACGCCGAGGTCGACCGGATGATGAAGGACTTCGCCGAGCCGGCGATGTCCGAGGTCGTCGTGATCCAGACGCCGGACGGGGCCCACAGCATCAAGTTCGGCGCCAAGTCCCTGCCGTCGATCATCGGGTTCAAGGCCGTCGATGGGAAGCTCGTGGACACGTACAACCTTGAGGTCCTCAAGGAGAAGTACGGCCAGACCTTCGACGGCGTCAAGATCACCACGGCCACCGGCAAGCGCGACGTCCTCCCGCAGGACGTCGTCAACGCCCTGCGCAAGGCCCTCGTCGGCAAGACGACGGCGGAACGCACCGTCAGCATCGAGACCGACCCCAGTTGATATGTCACGGGCTGCCGCATGACAGAAGTCATGCGGCATTCCGTACGTTCGGCACTGTGCGTGACCATGGCCGGGACGTGACCATGGACGCATGACAACGACAGCTTCGGTGGTCGAGTTCGACCAGGTGGGCAAGGCGTACGGCGAGGTCCGCGCCGTGGACGGGCTGACGCTGAGCCTGCGCCCGGGGGAGACCGTGGCACTGCTCGGACCCAACGGCGCGGGGAAGTCCACGACGCTGGACCTGCTGCTCGGCCTGAAGACCCCCGACACGGGCAGCGTGCGCCTGTTCGGGACGACGCCCAGGGAGGCGATCGTCGCGGGCAAGGTCGGCGCGATGCTCCAGAGCGGCGGCCTGATGGACGACGTGACGGTCGCCGAACTCGTCCGCCTCGCCTGCGACCTGCACCCGCGGCCCTACCGCCCGTCGGACGTGATGACCCGCGCCGGGATCACGCAGATCGCCGACCGCAAGGTCAACAAGCTCTCCGGAGGCCAGGCACAGCGCGTCCGCTTCGCCTTCGCCACGGCCGGCGACAGCGACCTGATCGTCCTGGACGAACCGACGACAGGGATGGACGTCACGACCCGCCAGGGCTTCTGGGCGACCATGCGCGAACAGGCCGACCAGGGCCGCACCGTCCTGTTCGCCACCCACTACCTGGAAGAGGCGGACGCGATCGCCGACCGCGTCCTCGTCCTGCACCGGGGCCGCCTCCTCGCCGACGGCACCGCCGCCGAGATCAAGGCCAAGGCGGGCGCCCGCCGCATCTCCTTCGACCTCGACGGAGACATGCCGCCCACCCTGCGCGACCTCCCCTTCCTCACCAGCCTCGACGTTTCGGGCCGCACGGTCCGCATCCAGTCCACCGACGCCGACGCGACCGTCCACGCCCTGTACGGCACCGGCGTCTACCCCAGGAACCTCGAAGTCGCCGGCCTCGGCCTGGAGCAGGCGTTCGTGGCGATCACCGAAGCCGAGGAGGCCCGCACCCGATGAACAGTCTCATCCGCCTCGAACTGACCCGTGCCCTGCGCAACCGCAAGTTCCTGTTCTTCTCGGTGATCTACCCCGCCGCCCTGTTCCTCCTGATCGCGGGCAGCGCGAGCAGCACCGACAAGGTCGGCGGCACGGGCCTCACCCTCCCGACGTACATGATGGTCTCCATGGCCTCCTTCGGCGCCCTCACCGCGGCCCTCACGGGCAACAGCGAGCGCATCGCGAAGGAACGGGAGAGCGGCTGGACACGCCAGCTGAGACTCACCACGCTCCCCGGCCGGGGCTACGTCCTCGCGAAGATCGCCAGCGCCGCCGTGGTGAGCCTCCCGTCGATCGTCGTCGTGTTCGTCGTCGCCGCGCTCGTGAAGGACGTCCGGCTGGACGCCTGGCAGTGGATCGTCCTCACCGCCGCGATCTGGGCCGGAAGCCTCGTCTTCGCCGCCCTCGGCGTCGCCCTCGGCTACCTGGCCACCGGGGACGCGGTCCGCCCGATCACGATGATCACCTACTTCGGCCTCTCCATCCTGGGCGGCCTCTGGATGCCGACGACGACGTTCCCCGACTGGCTCCAGAGCATCGCCGAGTGGGTCCCCACGCACGCGTACGCCGCCCTCGGCCGCGCCATCGAGCAGAGCCAGGCCCCGCACGCGTCGGACGTCGCCGTCCTCGCCGTCTTCTTCGTCCTCTTCACGGGCGGCGCGGCCTGGCTGTACCGCAAGGACACGGCGAAGGCGTGAGCAGCGTCGGCATCGGGCAGCGACCGCAGACCAAGCGGCAGAAGGCCGTCAAGCTCCTGTGGATGGGCGTCTGGCTCGCCTACCTGAGCGCGCCGATCGGCGACCTCCTGCACGGCGACCACAGCCTCGGGGTCAGGATCCTCGGCGGGATCGGCCTCCTCGCCTTCGTCGCCTGGTACTTCGCCCTGATCTTCCGTACCGGGCGGGACGAGGACAACCGACTGCTCCTCGGCTCCCTGACGGTCCTGGCCGCCCAGTCGGCCGTGCTCGCGACCACGCTGGGCCGGGAGTGGCTCGTCCTGTTCGTGTACGTGTCGATCTCCTCCGGCGCGGCCCTCCCGTTCCGGCTGGCCCGTTGGACGATCCCCGCCGCCTCCGTACTCCTGGCCGGGGTCGCCCTCGCGGTCCCCGGCGGGCGGGAGGACCTCGCCGCGCTGCTCTTCCCCGCCCTCCTCGGCGGCTTCTCCATGACCGGCGTACGGCAACTGATCCGGACCACGATCGAACTGCGCCAGGCCCGGGCGACGGTCGCCCACCTCGCCGCCAACGAGGAACGCCTGCGGCTCGCCCGGGACCTGCACGACCTGCTGGGCCACTCCCTGTCCCTCATCACCCTCAAGAGCGAGCTGGCCGGGCGGATGCTGCCCACACACCCCGAGAAGGCGGCCCAGCAGGTCGCCGACATCGAGCGGGTCAGCAGGCAGGCCCTCGTCGACGTCCGGGAGGCCGTCACCGGCTACCGCAGACCCCGGCTGGCCGCCGAACTCGCGGGCACACAGGTCGCATTGACGGCGGCCGGGGTCGTGGCGCGGTTCCCGCAGGACGTCCCGCTGGACGGGGTGCCCGAGGAGAGCGAGTCCGCCCTCGCGTGGGCGCTGCGCGAGGCGGTCACCAACGTCGTACGGCACAGCGGGGCCGACCGGTGCGCCGTCGACCTCGTCCGCCGCGAGACCCTCGACGGGCCCACCCTCGAACTCTCCGTCGAGGACAACGGCGCCGGCGGCACCGCCACGATCCCCGGCAACGGGCTGACAGGGCTCACCGAACGCCTGGAGAAAGCGGGCGGCGCGCTGGAGACGACCGCCACGAAACACGGCTTCCGCCTCGTCGCCCGGGTTCCCGTAGGCTCCGCCTCATGAGCCGCACGATCAAGGTCCTCCTCGCCGAGGACCAGTCGATGGTCCGCGAGGCCCTCGCCGCGCTCCTCGGGCTTGAGGACGACATCGAGGTGATCGCCCAGGTCGCGCGGGGCGACGAGGTGCTGGCGGCGGCCCGTGCGCACCCCGGGCTCGACGTCGCCCTCCTCGACATCGAGATGCCGGGGGCGACGGGCATCGAGGCGGCGGCGCAGCTCGACAAGGAGTTCCCGGAGCTGAGGCTGGTCATCCTCACGACCTTCGGCCGCCCCGGCTATCTCCGCAGCGCCATGGAGGCCGGCGCCGACGCGTTCCTCGTCAAGGACGCCCCCGCCGCGCAGCTCGCCGAGGCCATCCGCAAGGTCCTCTCCGGCGAACGCGTCATCGACCCCACCCTCGCGGCAGCCGCCCTCGCGGACGGGGCGAACCCGCTGACCGACCGCGAACGCGAGGTGCTGCGGGCCGCGTCCGACGGGGCGACGAACGCGGAGCTGGCCGCCGAGTTGAGGCTGTCTCAGGGGACTGTGCGGAACTATCTCTCCACGGCGATCCAGAAGCTGGCGGCGCGGAACCGGGCGGAGGCTGTGCGGATAGCCCGGGAGAAGGGGTGGTTGTAGGGGGCGAGAGATGGCTGGGGTGCGCCTCGGCCGTCGGGCTGTGACGAAACACCGTTGAGGCGGGCGCGGTTCAGCGGCTTGGGGCGAACCCGGCCGGGGGCACCTTTGAGGCGGGCTCAGTTCGGCAACGCTCGTGCCGCAACGCGCCTTTGGAGCAAGCCCAGTTCAGCAACGCCCCCACCCTTGACGCAAGCTCAGTTCAGCAACGCCCGAGCCCCCAACGCCTCCCCCCGCACCCGCTCCGCGGCCCCCTCGTCCACCGCCCCCACGACCTCCGCGTACCTCTCCAACTCGGCGGCCCCGCCGAGGTAATCCCCGCGCTGGACGAGCAGCTTCCCCCGCTCGTAACGGAGTTGAGCCGGATGGGAGGGCAGCAGCAACCCCAGCTCCACGGCCCACAACGCGGCCCCGCTGCGCTCCAGTTGGCCGGAGGCCCACGCGCGGATGTTGTTGAGGATGCGGGCGACGACGGTCAGGGGATCGGTGGCGCCCAGTTCCTGCGCGGCCGACCGGGGCCCGGTCGGGAGGAGCCGGCCGCCGTCGAAGGGGTCGGCGACCACCCGTTCGGCACGGCTCCCGAACCCCACGACGAAGTGGCCGGGCGCGGCGATGCCGTACACGGGAGCCCCCGCACGCCGGGCGACCTCGATCCAGACGACGGACAGGAGGATCGGCAACCCGCGTCGCCGGTGCAGGACTTGGGGCAGGAGGGAGGAGTCGAGGCGCTGGTAGTCGGAGGGGTCGCCTCTGAACCCGTACCGCTCACCGAGCAGTTCACGCACGGCTTCGGCCCAGTCGCGGGAACCGCCGGGACGGTAGGGCAACTCCCCGGCGAGCCGGTCGAGTTCGGCCTGGAGGGCGTCCAGGTCGGCCGGTCCGAGGGACGGGTCCGCCTCCGCGCCGATCAGGAAGCACAGGGTCGCGAGGTCGGGCCGCTCGGCACGGGCCTCCTCCGCGAAGAGCCGGCGCACCTCGCCGGCCGCGTACGGCTTGCTCACGCCGGCTCCCGGTAGTGGTGGTACGAGTGATGGACGGCGAACCCGAGCCGCTCGTACAACGCGAGCGCGCCCGCATTGTCGTCCTCGACCTGAAGCCAGGCCGCCGAGGCCCCCTCCTCCAACGCCCGCCGGGCAAGCGCCGCCATGACCGTCGTCGCCAGCCCTTCCCTGCGCCGCCCCGGATCCACCTCCACCCCCGAGAACCCGGCCCAACGCCCGTCGACGACACAACGCCCGATGGCGGCAGGCACGTTCTTCCCGAGCCCGGCCCCCTCGAACCCACCGGCACCGGCAGCACCGACGCCGGACTCCCCGGCCCCCGCTACGTCGTCGTCCACTTCCCCCCTCCCCGCCACCGTCGCGAACCACACCGAAGCCCCGCCCCCCAACACCCGCAGCGCGACCTCCCCCACCCCTTTCCGCCGATACCGCCGAAGCCACCCCTCGTCCGCCTCCCGCGAGAGCGTGACCTCCGCCCCCGCCTCCCGGTCCGCGACCGGCGCCAGCCCGCCGACCATCACCCGGGCGGTCACTTCCCGCACCCACCCCCGCGCCTCCAACTCCCCGCACAGCGCGTCGCCGTCCCCGGCCTGGACGTACGCGGGCAGCCCCCGCGCCGCGTACCAGGCGCGGACGGCCGTCAGGGCGTCGTCCAGCGGCATGCCCGGGGAGCCCAGCGGCAGCACGGAGTTGGCCCGGCGGGTGAAACCCGAGGCGGCGCGCAGCTGCCAGTCGCCGAGCGGTGAACTCTCCACCGGCGGCCAGGAACGCGCGGCGACGCGGGAGAGTTCCTCGTACGAGGTGGCGGGCCCCCGGCGACGGGCGGGAGCGGGCGGAACGACCTTGCCGGCCGCGAGGGACGTCACGGGGATCCGGACGGCCTCGCCGTCCCGCCGAGTGATCACCACCACATCGTCGTCCCATGCTGTGAGAACACCGACCGTGTCGGTGAATTTCCCCTCTGTCGTGCTGGAATCGGAAAAACGCCGCACAGAGACACGTTTGCCCACGTCAGCGGCCGTAATGCGGACTTCGAGCCGCCCTGCGCCACGGATTTCCACGAGTCCGTCCACCCCTCCTGTTCGGATCATGCCCAAGAACGGAGATACTAGGGGTGGGCATCGACGACGCCGCGCTCCCGCGCGCCAGGCGGCGGAGCCTGAGGCAGGCCCGCCAGCGCCCTATCGAGGAGGAACGACAGCGTGACCTACGTCATCGCGCAGCCTTGTGTCGACGTGAAGGACAAGGCGTGCATCGAGGAATGCCCGGTCGACTGCATCTACGAGGGCCAAAGGTCCTTGTACATCCACCCGGACGAATGTGTCGACTGCGGTGCCTGTGAACCGGTCTGCCCGGTCGAGGCGATCTTCTACGAGGACGACACTCCGGAGGAGTGGAAGGACTACTACAAGGCGAACGTCGAGTTCTTCGACGAGCTGGGCTCCCCCGGCGGCGCCAGCAAGCTGGGCCTGATCGAGCGGGACCACCCGTTCGTCGCCGCCCTGCCGCCGCAGGCCGGCGAGTAGGACCCGTAGTACCGCTCGGCGAGAGCATGTCCCACCGCCTCGGTCCCGTACAGGGGCCGAGGCGTTTGCCGTACCAGAAAGCGAGCGCCCCGTGACCACCCCCCTCTCCGGCCTGCTGCCCACCTTCCCCTGGGACAAGCTGGCCCCGTACAAGCAGACGGCCGCCGCGCACCCGGACGGCATCGTCGACCTCTCGGTGGGCACCCCGGTCGACCCGGTCCCGGACCTGATCCAGCAGGCCCTGATCGCCGCCGCCGACTCGCCCGGTTACCCCGCGGTCTGGGGCACGCCCGCTCTCCGCGACGCCATCACCGCCTGGCTCGGCCACCGCCTCGGCGCCCGCGACGTCACCCACCACCACGTCCTGCCGATCGTCGGCTCCAAGGAACTCGTCGCCTGGCTCCCCACCCACCTCGGGCTCGGCCCCGGCGACAAGGTGGCCTACCCCCGGCTCGCCTATCCCACCTACGAGGTGGGCGCCCGCCTGGCTCGCGCGGACTACGTGGTCTACGACGACCCCACCACCCTCGACCCCGAGGGCCTCAAGCTCCTGTGGCTCAACTCCCCGTCCAACCCGACGGGCAAGGTCCTCACGAAGGACGAGCTGACCCGGATCGTCGCCTGGGCCCGCGAGCACGGCATCCTGATCTTCTCGGACGAGTGCTACATCGAGCTGGGCTGGGAGGCCGACCCCGTCTCGGTCCTCCACCCCGACGTCAACGGCGGCTCCTACGCGGGCCTCGTCTCCGTCCACTCCCTCTCCAAGCGCTCCAACCTCGCCGGCTACCGCGCCGCCTTCCTCGCGGGCGACCCCGACGTCCTCGCCCCCCTCCTGGAGATCCGCAAACACGGCGGCATGATGACCTCCGCCCCCACCCAGGCGGCCGTCATCGCCGCCCTCGGCGACGACAAGCACGTCCACGTCCAGCGCGAGCGCTACGCCGCCCGCCGCACCGCCCTCCGCGAAGCCCTCCTCGCCCACGGCTTCCGCATCGAACACAGCGAGGCCAGCCTCTACCTGTGGGCCACCCGCGACGAGTCCTGCTGGGACACGGTCGCCCACCTCGCGGAGCTGGGCATCCTGGTGGCGCCCGGGGACTTCTACGGGGAGGCGGGGGAGAGGTTCGTCCGGGTGGCGCTCACGGCGACGGACGAGCGGGTCAAGGCGGCGGTGGAGAGGCTCCGTTAGAGCCGGGGGCGGCGGTGGATCCGAGATACTCCCGCACAGCCCCGGCGAGGTCCGTGTAGAACGCCGTGCGCCTCTCCGCCTGCAACACCTGCGCACACACCACCAGTTCCGCCACCCGCGCCTCGGGCCGGTCGAGGATCGGCGCGAGGACGGTGCGGACCCGAGCGGCGGTCGCCGGGGCTCGGAGGGCGTAGACGTGGAGGAGGGCGGCGTCGAAACCGTACGGAGCCCGCCCCCATCCCTCCCAGTCCAGAATCATCAGCCGGGGCCCGGTGAGGTTGGCCCAGTGGAAGTCGCCGTGCGCCGTGGACCACGTGATCTCCCCGACCGGGCATCCCGTGAACTCCGGTACCGCCCGCCGGACATACTCCTCCCGCACACTGACCCGGTCCGTGGGAACCGTCGCCAACATCCCCAGAGCGGCGCCGAGTTCCGCCCACCACTTTTCGTCGAGCGCCAACTCCCCTTCCAGGACGGGGCTTCGGGAGACCACCCCGGTCGGCACGTACTCGTACAGCTCGGCCCGATAGTCGTCCCAGTCGTGGATCCGCCGCAGAACAGGGCGCGGCACGGCCGCAGGCACCAACTCCTGAGCGGTACGCGGCCCCTCCCACAGCTTCCCCCCGACCCCGCCCTCGACCACTCTGAGCCAGCCACCCCCACTCACCGCCCCGGAGAGCGTGCGCCCTCCGTACCCCCAGACCACGTCGCCCGCGAGGTCCACCACCCCAAGTGCCCCACAGGCCATGGCTCTTGCCGCACGCATCCGGGCGCCGACAGGGCTGTCAGGTTCCGAGAACATCCATCACCTTCCGGAGCGACGAACCCGGCAGCGGTTCGAGGGCGAACGTGTGCAGGGCGGCGTCCCAGTGTGCCGGGTCGTCCGTGCTCAGGAGGACGCGTGTCACTCCCGGGGTGGACGCGACGACGTGCAGGGCGGCCTGGGCCGGGGTGAGGCCGGGGCCGATCAGGCGGGCGAGTTCGGGTGTGACCAGGCCGGTGAGTTCACCGCCGTGCAGGGGCGCGGACGCGAAGACGGAAAGGCCGTGGGCGTCCGCCTCGACGAGCGGGCCCCGACCGGCCAGAGCGAGGGCGATCGGCCGGGCCTTCACCAGGCTCACAGGGAACTGGACGGCCTTCAGGTGGTGCTCGGGGCCTCCTGTCGACTCCCTTGCCAGTTCGAGGAGTTCGGCGACCGTGAACGCCCTGGTGTCGAACCCGGTCCAGGTGGCGATGCCGTATCCGCCGATCCGGCCGTCGCACGCGTACTCCTCCAGTACGGTGAAGGCGTCCCGAAGGGCCGTGCGCCCCGGCGGGTTGTGCACGAAGACCAGGTCGGCGCGGCCCAGGGCGGTCAGGGAGCGGTCCGTCTGCCAGCGCAGGAAGTCCGGGCGGAGGCTGCGGCCGGTGGCCGCCTGATCGTGCGTCAGGATTCTTTTTCTCGCTGCCTCTTCGCCCTCCAGTCTGGTGAAGATTCCCGTCTTCGTGGAGATTCGGACGGTGGGGTGACGCTTCAGGATCGGCGCGAGTTTTGTATGCGCTTCGCCCGAGAGGTAGTTGGGGGCCGTGTCGATCCAGGTCGCTCCCCGAGTGACGGCGTGCGCTGCCGCCCGGGGGATGTCCCGGCAGCGGTACGTGCCGAGCGCCAGGTCTGTCATGCGGTGCTCACGGCTGCCACGTCGGCGTTCACCAACTCGGCCACGACAGCCGCGACTTGCCCGACGGACAGCCCCGCTCGCCGGGCGAGTTCGCCGAGGGTCTCCGTGGCACCCGCGACAAGCGGTGACAGGATGTCGGCGGCCGGTGCGGCGAACGTCCACTCCTCTCCGCCCGCGATGAGGAGCACCCGCCCCTCGCCGTCCGGGCTCATCCGCGCCCGTGCTGTCACGAGCCGTACGCGCAGATCGGGGTCGGCGGGGACGCCGTCCGGGAACGGCAGCGAAGGGGTGGGGCGGCCGGGCTCGACGGCGTCCCGCGCCGCGACGTACTCCCTGATCACGTCGGAGTGCAAGGCCTCGCTGACCTGCTCGCGGAGGGCGTCGACATAGTCCGCGTGTTCCGCTCCCGTGCCGAACACGGGGAGATGCGCCCGCACTGTCCCGGAGCCGCGCAGTCGTTCGGAGAGCCAGGACAGCAGGTCGGCGCCGGTCGTCGTCTGGAGGCCGCACGTCAGGTGCAGGGACCTGCCCTCGGTCGCGGACACGGCGTGCCACCAGCCGCGCGGCAGGTAGAGCATGTCCCCGGCCCGCAACACGATCTCGGCCAGCGGTTCGCCCTCGGGCCGGGCGGGGGCTTCCAGGTCCCGGTGCAGCGGATCGACGCGGGTCGGGCCGTGGATGCGCCAGCGTTTGGCACCTTCGAGTTGGAGGACGACCACGTCGTGGTCGTCCCAGTGGGTGCCGAACCCTTCCCGGGGTGTCCAGGAGGCGTACATGTTGACCTGTACGTGGGCGTGGAAGACGGACTCCAGGTCGCGCGCCAACTCCTCGACGGGGCCGTGCAGTTCATCGACGGCGTCCAGGACCAGGGAACAGCCCTCGCGGAGCCGTTCGTGCAGCCGGGAAGGCTGGACACGCTGCCAGACCGTGCTGCGGCGGGTCGTGACAGGCGTCGCGTAGGTCTGCCAGTGCACGAGCTCGCCGTCACGGTGCAGCCGCAGCCGAGGGGGCTCCAGCCGCCCCCGGGCCACGATGCGGTTGACGTCGTTCCAGGAGAGCAGTCCGGAGAAGTCCCCGACTCCGGTCCACACACGGTGGCCGCGGCCGAAGGCCCCGGCGAGGAAGTCCCCGCCGAGGCGCCCGACCACCTCGGGAAAGGCGGTCATCGAGCCGGCTCCGCTCAGTCGTTGGTGTCGGAGACACCGGTCGAACCGCCGTCCGACTCCTGCCGGCTCCTCGTACGGGCTGCCTGGATCGACCGGCGGGCGACCAGCAGCCCGTCCTCGGTGTGCTCGTTCATCGCGCGTTCCTTCCTCCTGGAGGTGTTGCGTTCAGTGAACCGGTGATCACGCTCTGCCGGTACCGTGGACTCCCCGGGAACCCGTTCAACCCGTTCAAGACCACTGCGGGAGGCTCGAATTGACGGAGGGTCGGACCCCGAACGACCAGTTGGCGGCCGTGATCGCGGAGGCCGGGATCACCTACTACGCGCTGGCGCGCGAGATCCGGGCCGTCGCGGCCGAGGCCGGGGAGCGGTTGGGTACGGGGCCGTCGGCGATCTCCTACTGGGTGGCCGGCGGTACACCATCGGGCCGGACGGGGCACTACATCGCCGAAGCTCTCACCAGAAGGGTGAAGCGGAGGGTGACGGTCGCTGAGATCGGCCTAGGCTGCGCTCCCATCGAAGAGGCCCTCGGAACCGATCCGCTGACCGTCCTCGCCGACCTCGGGAGATCCGTCATGCTCCGCCGCCGTGACTTCCTCAACTCCGCTTTCGCGACCGCCTCGGCGGGCTTCCCCCTGTCGTACGACCACGAGGCGGTGGCGGCGACACTCAGGGCGGGGCGGCGAGGCGGGCGCGCCGGAGCGGGTGAGGTCGCGACCGTGCGGCAGGTCACCGAGGTGTTCCGGGGCGTGGACGAGAAGTTCGGCGGCGGACACGGACTGACCACGGTCACCGCGTACTTGACCGACACGGTGGCTCCGATGCTCCGGGCGCGCTTCCCGTCGGACGCGGTACGCCGTGACGCCTTCGCCGCGGCTGCCCAGCTGGCGAGTCTCGTCGGCTGGAAGCACCACGGCCTCGGCCGACAGGGCGCGGCCCAGCGGTACTACCTGGCCGGTTACCAACTCGCCTGCGAGGCCGACCCGTTCGGACACGCCGCGTGGCTGATGCGCACCATGACCCATCAGGCACTCGACGTGAACCAACCGGGATTCTGCGTGGAGCTGTCGGAGGAAGCCCTGCGCCGGGCGACCGGAAGGGTGGACCGGCGGACCGAGGCACTGCTCAGGGTGACCTGCGCGAGGGCGTACGCGGCCGTCGGGGAGAGCGCGAAGGCCGCAGCCGCCCTCCTGGCCGCCGAGGACGCGGCACTGGATGTACGGGAGCCCGTGGCGTCGTACGCGGCTGCCTCCGGGCCGGTGTCGTCCACGCTCGCCTCCCACTCGGGCAGGACCCTGACCGCCCTTCGGGACTTCACGGCGGCCGAGCGGCACTACCGCCGGGCGCTGGTGGACCGTACGCCGGACGCCTATCGCCTCAAGCGCGGGCAGACCCTCGCCAACCTGGGCAGTTCGGTCGCCGCACAGCGCCGTCACGAGGAGGCCGTGGAGTTGTGGGACCGGTCCCTGGGCCTCATGGACGGCGCGGTCTCCGGCCGCAACCGCGAGGAGATCAGGGCGATCCGGTCGGCGGCGGCCGGGTATCGCGAACGCGGCGTGCCGGGAGCCGGGAGTCTCGCCCGGCGCGCCACCGAGCTGCTGAGGAGCCACGCATGAGGGTGGGCGTCGTCGTGCTGACCATGGGGGACCGACTCCCCGCGCTGCACGCGCTGTTGGAGTCGGTCGCGGATCAGGAAGGCGATCCGGCGGCGGTCGTGGTGGTGGGCCAGGGGGTACCGCTGCCCGGCCTCCCGGACGGGGTGACCGCTCTCGAACTGCCGGAGAACCTGGGCATCCCCGGCGGACGGAACGCCGGTGTACGGCGGCTGCGCGAGCGCGGCGGCGTGGACGTGGTCGTGGTGCTGGACGACGACGGGCTGCTCCCGCGCACCGACACCCTGCGCCTCGTCCGGGAGGCGTTCGCCGAGAACCCCCGGCTGGGGATCGTCGGCTTCCGGATCGTGGACGAGGACGGGGTCAGCCTGCGCAGACACGTCCCCCGGCTCGGCGGCGCCCGCCCGGCGTCGTCCGGCCCTGTCACGACGTACCTCGGCGGCGGCCACGCCATCCGCACGACCGTGTTCGACGAGGTGGGTGGCTTCCCGGCGCCGTTCTTCTACGCCCATGAGGAGACCGACTTCGCCTGGCGGGCCCTGGACGCGGGCTGGGAGATCCACTACCGGGCCGACCTGGTGCTGCGGCACCCCCGCACCGAGGCGTCCCGCCACGCCGTGTTCTACCGGAACACGGCCCGCAACCGGGTGTGGCTGGCCAAACGGCGCCTCCCGGCGGTCCTCGTGCCGGTCTACCTGCTGTCCTGGGCCGCCTACACCCTGACGCAGGGTCACCCGCTGCCCGGCCTCAGAGCCTGGTGGGGCGGCTTCTTCGAGGGGGTCCGGGTGCCGTGTCCGCCTCGACGGCCCATGCGATGGCGGACGGTGTGGAGGATGACGCGGCTGGGGCGGCCTCCGGTGCTGTGAACACGCGGTGCACGACAGGGCGGAAGCCCCGGTCGAAGCGGGCCGGGGCGTCCGGCTTCGCCCTCATTCCCCAGGCGCGAGTTCCCCCCGCCCGAACAACAACGCATACCCGGAAGGAAGCTGAAGCAGCATCCGAGTCACCAGCTCGGGCCCCGCATGAGCCGCGACCGCCGAGAAGACCGAGCCGACGTCCCACCGGGTGGTCGCGAGGGACGCCCCGCTGCGGGCGGCGAGGTCCTTGACGAAGGCCCAGCCGGTCAGGGGCCGGGTGTCGGGGATCTGCGAGGTCAGGACGCGGGCGGCCTCCAGGGGCAGCCGGGCGGCCAGGTCGACGCGTTCGTCGCCGGTGAGCTGGCGGCCCAGCCCGGCCAGGGCCAGGCGGACGGCGTCGTCGGCCCTCTCCCGGGTGGGGTAGGCGCCTTCGTAGCGGACCTTCTCCAGCATCTGCTCGTACGCCGTCCCGTACGGCTGCCGGCGCTCAAGAGGTGCGCGTACGTCGGTGATCACTGCGGTGCGTGCCTTTCGTGGAGCAGGGATTCAGTGGTCGGACGGGCGGCCGAAGAGGAGGTCGTAGCCGACGGGGAGCTGGAGCAGGATCCGGCCCAGCAGATCGTCGTCCGCAGTGTCGGCGACCGTGGAGAGCACGGCGCTGACGTCCCACGTCGCGGTCTGCTCGGTGGCGCCCTCGATCCACGCCGCGGTCGCCCGCACGAACCGCTCCGGTGAGAGCGGTTCGGCGCTCTGGAGCGGGTTGAGGAGGATCAGGGCGAAGCCCTCCGGCAGGCGTGCGGCGAGCTGGGCGCGGACGTCGCCGACCAGGTGCGCGCCGAGCAGGGCCAGCACCACGCGGGCCGCGCGCTCGGCCTCGTCCGCAGTGCCGTACTTGCCGCGCTCCTTCACCTGATCGAGGAACGCCTCGCGCCTCAGAGTCATCTCAACCGCCCTTCAGTGAAGGGGTGCGGAGGGCGAGGGAGGGGGGGAGACCAGCCCTCCGCACCCGGCCGGCCGGTGTCAGCCGGAGATCTCCTTGCGCCCCGGTCCGGCGCCCACCGAGATCTTGCGGGGCTTGGCGCGCTCGGCGATCGGGATGCGCAGGGTGAGCACGCCCGCCTCGTAGTCGGCCTGGATGTGCTCGGTGTCGAGGGTGTCGGCGAGCACGATCTGGCGGGAGAAGACGCCCAGGGGCCGCTCGGACAGCTCCATCTGCACGTCGTCCGCCTTCGCGACCGGCCGCCGTTCGGCCTTGACGGTGAGCATGTTCCGCTCGACGTCGATGTCGATCGCGTCCGCGGTGACGCCGGGGAGGTCGAAGGCCACCACGTACTCGCCGCCCTCGCGGTAGGCGTCCATCGCCATCGCCGACGGCTTCGACCAGGTGCCCGGAGCCATCAGCGTCTGCGCCAGGCGGTCCAGCTCACGGAAGGGGTCAGTGCGCATCAACATCGTGAAAACACCTCCAGCGGTTCAGGCAGTTGCTGCCAATGCGCCTCGCTGACTCCGTTGTAACATGTCATCCAATGGATGACAAACACGATGTCGTCAGCTCGATGACATTCCGAGGGAGGTGCCCGTGACCCCGGCCGACCAGCCGACCCCGCCCCGTACCGAAACCCACGGCCCGGTGCCGTTCCTGGCCGCCGCGGCGGCTCTCGACGCCATCGACGCCGCCCTGCGCGCAGCCCGGCACCAGCCCCCGGACGCCCCCGCCCCCGGCCCGGAACAGGCCCTGGCCTCCCTGCTCCTGCTGCGGCGGGTGCGCGAGCAGCTGGCGGGCTGGGAGACCGGCCTGATCGAGACGGCGCGCGACGCGGGCGCCAGTTGGGCCGACCTCGCCCACCCCCTCGGCGTCGCCAGCCGCCAGGCCGCCGAACGCCGCTACCTGCGCGGCCGTCCAGGACCGGCCGGAACCACCGGTG